>JANLRW010000149.1:0-9575 GCA_031361925.1 Sphingomonadales bacterium | reverse complement strand
CCGGCCTTCCCCCACCGACGGTCATCATATCTCAGGAGAGAATCATGGGTATTTTCAGCAGTATCAAAGACGCCATTTTCGGCAAAAAAGCGGTTGCCGCAACCACCGCAGCGCCGTCGGCCATCCCGCTCAATCCGGTTGGAGCCGCACCTGTCGCCATCACCGAATTTGACGTCATCGCCAATCTGGAAGAAATGGGCGCTGGTAAAAACCTCAACTGGCGCACGTCAATTGTCGATCTGATGAAGCTGCTTGGCATGGACGCCTCATTGCAGGAGCGCAAAGACCTGGCGATGGAACTGGGCTATACCGGCGAGCTCGAAGGCAGCGCCGAAATGAACATTTGGCTGCACAAAGCGGTCATGCGCGAGCTGGCCGCAAATGGCGGTAAGGTTCCTGCTGAATTGATGGACTAAATTTGATCGAGGCTGGCACGGTCGGGTGCAAGTAAGCCCCGCCGCGCCGGTACCGAAAACAGCAGTTGCTTAGTATAGAACTTTAGTGGCAGATCACGTCGGCCGCGCGCTGACAATAACAGTGCATTGACCGCCTTATGCAAAGGCATCTTTGGGCCGACTTCCGCCAGATGCGCCTTAACTCCGGCAATATAAACCTGCGTTATCGTCTCGTGATATCCTTGGGTGTCATCATTTGTCCCACCGACTGCTTCATTATAGCCGGAGATAATCGCCCTCATATCATTGGCCGGATTTATATCGGGCCGGTCGCGCACAATCCAGGAGCAAGCCGCTAAATGCGCCTCATGCGTCCACTCTTCACGCGGCAGCGTTCGCGCAAGCAGACGTTCGCCGATCCTAACAATCGACGCATCATCTTCGAATAATCGAACTTCAAAATCGGACATTTCCGGGCTTTCTAATTCGCCCGGAATGCCCGGGCTTCAAGCGGCCTGTGGCGCTGACTGCCGCACGCCTTCATCGACATGATCGGCAAATTGCGCGAAATTGTCGATGAATTGCTGTACCAGATTTTTGGCGGTTATGTCGTAATCCGCCTTGTCTGCCCACGCTTCGCGCGGATCGAGGATCGCGCTATCGACGCCGGGAACAGCCACCGGGAATTCGAACCCGAAGTTTGGATCTTTGCGAAATTCAGCGTTGTTAAGGCTGCCGTCTAGGGCCGCGTTGAGCAAAGCCCGCGTTGCCTTGATCGGCATCCGGCTGATCCCCGGCATCGTCGCCTTGCCACCGGTCCAGCCGGTGTTGACCAACCAGCATTGCACCGCGCCCTTGGCAATACGCTCTTTCAGCAGGTTGCCGTAAACGCTTGGATGACGCGGCATGAACGGCGCGCCAAAGCATGTCGAATATGTCGCTTCGGGCTCGGTTACACCGATCTCGGTTCCCGCAACGCGCGCGGTATAGCCGGACAGAAAGTGATACATGGCCTGGTCCGGGGTCAGCTTGGCGATGGGCGGCAACACGCCGTAAGCATCGGCAGTCAGCATGATGATGTTCTTTGGCACGGGTCCCATATTCTTTTCCGACGTATTCGGGATGAATTCGATCGGGTAAGAACCGCGGCTGTTTTCAGCGAGACTGGCATCATCAAAATCCAGCTCGCGGGTTTCGGGGTCGATCACAACATTTTCCAGCACAGTGCCAAAACGCTTGGTTGTCGCGAATATCTCCGGTTCGGCTTCGGGCGACAACCGGATCATCTTTGCGTAGCAGCCGCCCTCAAAGTTAAAAACGGCAGTGTCTGACCAGCCATGTTCGTCATCGCCAATCAACGTACGCGATGCGTCGGCAGAGAGCGTTGTCTTCCCCGTTCCAGAGAGGCCAAAGAACACAGCAGTATCACCGTCTGCGCCCATATTGGCCGAACAGTGCATCGGCATCACGCCCTTCACCGGCAACAGATAATTGAGAATGCCGAACACCGACTTCTTCATTTCGCCCGCATAAGCGGTGCCGCCGATGAGGATTAACTTTTCGGTGAAGTTTACCGCGATAACGGTCTCGCTGCGGCAACCGTGGCGCGCGGGATCGGCGCGAAAGCTCGGTAGGTCGATGATGGTGTATTCAGGAACGAAGCTTGCGAGCTCGTCGCTTGTCGGACGGACGAGCAAGGTGCGAATGAACAGATTATGCCATGCCAGTTCGTTAATAACGCGCACATTGACCCGGTGTTCAGGCTGCGAGCCGCCAAACAGATCTGCGACGTAAAGCTCGCCCTTTGCGGCGAGAGCGGCATAGAAATCGGCCTTCAGTGCGCCAAAATGCACCGGTGACATCGGCACGTTGGTCTTGCCCCACCAAATGTTATCCTCGGTTTCGGCGTCGCGCACGATGAACTTGTCTTTCGCCGACCGCCCGGTATGCGCCCCGGTCTTCACCACGAGCGGACCGTCTTTCGCCAAGATGCCTTCGCCGTTGACCAACGCGTCCTCGACAAGCTGCGGGGTGCCCAAGTTGCAGTGCAGCGCAGCCTGCGTCAGAATGCCTTGGCGATCTAATGGAACGTTGAGAGGCGCAGACATATAAAATCTCCGGTCAAATCTAATAAACGAATCTAAGGCATACGTATGCACCAAAGTTGTCGGGGCCGGTAGCTGACAGACGCGGTCGGGTCAAATTGGCGGCATATTATTTTTTGCATGACCTGCAAAAGCCTGCCTTTGGGTAACCACAAGCAATTGATTGAACCATGGCCGCCCTCCACCTATAGGCGTTGCATGAGCGCCAGCATCGCCCTTGTTGATGACGATCGGAACATCCTGACTTCGGTGTCAATTGCGATGCAGGCCGAAGGCTATGTCACGCGGATATATTCCGATGGCGAAACCGCGTTGAAGGCGATGCTCGAAAACCCGGCGGATCTCGGCATATTCGATATCAAAATGCCGCGTATGGATGGCTTGGAATTGCTGCGCCGCCTGCGTGAAAAAAGCGCAATGCCGGTAATTTTCTTGACGTCGAAAGATGAAGAACTCGACGAAGCTTTGGGTCTGGCGATGGGTGCCGATGATTATATCACCAAACCTTTTTCGCAGCGGCTGCTGATCGCGCGCGTGAAAGCTATCCTGCGCCGGGCAACCTATGACAAATCGCCGGATAATGAAGGCACCGCCGAAGAACCCGAACCGATGGTCCGTGGCAGCTTGGAAATGGACCCTGCTCGGCATCATGTCCGCTGGGCCGGGAAATCATTAACGCTCACGGTCACCGAGTTTATGATTTTGGAGGCGCTGGCAAGCCGACCCGGCGTCGTCCGCACGCGCGATCAGTTAATGGACGCCGCCTATCAAGACGATGTATATGTCGATGACCGCACCATCGACAGCCACATCAAACGACTGCGCCGCAAATTCCGCGAAATAGATCCCGAATTTTCCGCCATAGATACGCTTTACGGTGCCGGTTACCGATTCGCTGAAAACTGAGCCCGCCGATCTTGCGCTGGGCTGGAGTCGGGGGCTGTCGCTTTCGGCTCGTATTCTTGCGGTGAATTTATTTGTCGTCATTTTGCTCGGTGCTGGACTGTTTTTTCTCGACAGCTACCGGACGCGGCTTATCGCCGAACGGGAAAATGCGGCAAAAATTCAAGTCGAATTTATCGCGACAAGTTTAGGCTTGGTCGGCGCGGAAGGGCGCACTAAATTTATTGCCGCTTTCGCGGCGCACCATCAATCGCGGATCAGGATTTACACCAAAGACGGGATGAAGCTGACCGACAGCTTTGACTTGGCGTCACCAACCTATGACATGCGCAGTATCGATAACGAACCGTGGCGCAAGATTGCCGCGCGCGCAATTGACCGTATGTTCGACTTTCTGGTGGCAGCGCCCAATCTGGCTGAATTTGTCGAACCAAAGGCCGACCGGGCGTCGGCATGGCTTGAACTCGAACGCGCCAAACCTGGGAGGCCGGTTTCCGTTGCCCGCTTTGCCCCCGATTTGACGCACGTCATCAGCGCCGGTGCGCGTTCGCCGGAAGGCAGCTTCGCGGTGCTATCCACCGCCAATGAACGCGACATCAGGCTGTTTGTGCGTGCCGAACGGTTCAGCATTGGGATGTTCTTTCTCGCAGTCCTTGGCATAGGCGTTTTGCTGTCAATATTTCTGGCGCGCACTATTGTTCGACCTTTGCGGCATTTGGCGCGGGCGGCGGTGAAGGTTCGGCTGGGCCGCGCGCAAGAGGTCACGGTGCCGCGCCTGCCCTCTCGCCGCGACGAAATCGGAATGTTGGCGCGTGCACTATCGGACATGAGCATAGCGCTTCGGCAACGGATTGACGCAACCGAGGCGTTTGCCGCCGATGTTGCGCATGAGATTAAAAACCCGCTAGCGTCGCTGCGGTCTGCACTAGACGGGGTTGACCAAGTCAAGGACCCGGCGCTTCGTCAGCAACTTATGGACGTCGCGAAAGCCGATGTGCAGCGAATGGACCGGCTGATCAGCGATATCTCCGATGCCAGCCGCGTCGATTCGCAACTGGCAAAGGCTAGTTTTGAACCAATCGATCTGGGTGATATGGTCGAACAGTTGTTGCAGGCGCGCGAGGATCGCGGAAGCGACAACGGCGTTACCATCGCTTTTGCCCGGCCAAGGCGAGGAATTGCCTCGGTGCTGGGCGAAGATGTGCGGTTGGAGCGAATGCTGACCAACCTGATCGACAATGCAGTGTCGTTCTCGCCACCAAACGGGTTGGTTGAAATCGCTGCGACACGCGCTGATGACGAAATCATTATTCGAATAAGCGACGATGGCCCGGGCGTCCCGGAGGCGGAACGCGAAGCAATTTTCCGCCGCTTCCATAGCGAACGGCCCTCATCGGAGAATTTTGGCAAACATAGCGGACTTGGCCTTGCGATTGCGCGCACGATTATTGAAGGCCATCACGGAAGAATTCGGGTGCGTGACCGCGTTGATGGCAAACCGGGTGCGTGCTTCGAAATAGCGATGCCATGCGCAGAGGCATCAACGCGTTGACCGAAACCCTTGCCGCCGGCCTGCAATATGCAAGCGCCATTGCCATTGCCAATCGCGGTGTATTGTTGCTTGGTGCCTCGGGTTCGGGCAAATCCGACTTGGCGCTAAGGCTAATTGACCGGGGTGCTGTGCTGATCTGCGACGACGGTATCATTATTGAAGCAGCGGACCCATTTCCATTGTTGCGGGTAGCGCCCAATATAGCGGGTATGATTGAAATGCGCGGGATCGGAATAATCAAACTGCCATTCGCCGATGCGGTGCCACTGCATCTGGCCGTGAAGCTGGGCAATCAAGGCGAAAGAATGCCAATAGAAGAACAGTTTATCAATATCGCCGGAACCGATATCCGCGTCATCACGCTGTCGGCATTCGAAGCGAGCGCTCCGCTGAAAGTCGAACAGGGACTTCGCTTTTGACCGACAATCGCGCGTCGCCTCCGCAGCCAATCCTGCTCGTGACTGGTTTGTCAGGCGCAGGCAAGACGACCGTGCTGAAAACGCTCGAGGATATGGGGTGGGAGGCAGTGGATAACTTCCCGATACGCCTCGCCGGGCCGTTGCTCGACATTCCTGGAACAGAGGGCCGTTCTGGCCCGGCGGTACCATTGGCGCTTGGTTTTGACAGTAGAACGCGCGGATTCGATCCCGATGCACTGACCAACCAGATCAAGCTGCTGCAAAACCGCCGCGACCTCAACATCATGACGCTGTTTCTCGACTGTGCCGGAACAGAAATTGAGCGCCGCTATGCCGAAACGCGGCGACGGCATCCGCTGGCGCAGGACCGGCCCGCCATCGACGGCATCGCGATGGAACGAATGTTGATGGCCCCGCTGCGCCGTTGGGCAGAAACGGTCATCGATACGTCGAAACTTTCGGCACATGATTTACAAACCGAAATCCGCACGCGCTTTGCCCGCGAGGCCAGCCCGCATACGACCGTCACGATTACCAGCTTCGGTTTCTCGCGCGGGGTGCCGCATAATGCCGACCTGATGTTCGATATGCGGTTTTTGCGCAACCCCCACTGGGACGATGTTCTTCGCCCTATGACCGGGCTTGACCAAGCCGTGTCGGATTATGTTGAGGCTGACCCTGCCTATGGCGATGCCGTTCAGAAAATTCTTGACCTGCTGCTCTACCTCCTTCCGCTCTACGATGCGCAGGGCAAAGCCTATGTCAATATCGCGTTCGGTTGCACCGGCGGGCGGCACAGGTCGGTGCACGTTGCCGAGCAGTTCGGCAAATGGTTGCGCGAAGCGGGATTTTCGCCCACGGTCGCACACCGTAATCTCACGTCGCGGGCTGTCGATGCGCTGGAGGGGCCAGCGGGTCGTATGCCAGAGGACGAACCAAAAGATAAACAGGGTAGCAGTTAAGCATGATTGGATTGATTTTGGTCACCCACGGCAGGCTCGCTGAGGAATTCCTCGTCGCGCTGGAGCATGTTGTTGGCCCGCAAACACAAGTCGCAACGGTGTGCATCGGACCGCGCGACGATATGGAAGGGCGGCGCAAAGAAATCGCTGCTGCCATCAAGCAAGTCGATACCGGCAAAGGTGTAGTTATCCTGTCCGACCTGTTCGGTGGTACGCCGTCAAACCTCGCCATTTCGTTGCTGGATTCCGGGCGGGTTGAGGTGATCGCAGGCGTAAACCTGCCTATGCTGATTAGGCTCGATAGCGCCCGTAAATGCATGGACGTGAAGGAAGCCGTCGCTGCTGCTCGCGAAGCTGGCCGTAAATATATCAGCGTCGCCTCTGAAGTGCTGGAGGCATCGAAGTGACGCGGATCAGCCGCATCGTCACCGTCGTTAACGACCGTGGCCTCCATGCGCGCGCCAGCGCAAAATTTGTTACGTTCGTAAGCCGTTTACCGGATGGATTGCACGTCGAAGTCGAGAAGGACGGACACTGTGTCACCGGGACCTCGATAATGGGACTCATGATGCTGGGAGCGGCCAAGGGCAGCGAAATTACCGTCCATGTAGCAGGCGACGAGGCCGACAAGGCACTAGAAAAGCTTGTTGGGTTAGTGATGGACGGCTTTGGCGAAGATTGATGCCAGGCTGACCGATGCGTCGTGAAATAACCGGATTCTCTAACCCGCTGCTGAAGCAGGTCCGTTCGTTGCGTGAAAAGAAAATGCGCAAACGCGAACGCAAATTTCTGGCCGAAGGGTTGCGCATCATGACAGAGGCGCGCGAGGCCGGTTTCTTGCCTGAGATGCTTTTCAGGGTCAAAGACCGTGAAGTTCATTCACTTGAAATTGTACTCGAAAACGCGGTGCTGGCGGCTGGCGGTGACGTCATTGAAACAAGCGCCGACATCATGTCGAAGCTGTCGGGCAAAGACAATGCCCAAGCCGTTGTCGGCGTTTATGCCGACCACGTTAGCGCGCTTGCCGACATCGACCGCAGCGCCGCGCCGATTTGGCTGGTTGCGCAAGCGATGCGCGATCCGGGCAATTTGGGGACGACGCTGCGCACCGGTGATGCGGTGGGCGCAGGCGGGTTGATCCTCGTCGATGACTGCACAGATCCATTTTCGGTCGAAGCTGTACGCGCCAGCATGGGCGCGATTTTCACTCAAAAAATCGTGCAGTGCAGTTGGACCGAATTTGCAGCTTGGTTGCGCGCCGGCGATGGTCAATTGGTCGGCACAAGTCTTGAGACCGACCAAGATTACCAGACACCGGATTATGCAGCACCGTGCTTCATCCTGACGGGCAATGAAGCTCAGGGCCTTCCAGCCGAGTATGCCGCCGAGTGCGACCTGTTAGTAAAGATGCCAATGCGGGGCAAGGCCGACAGCTTGAACGCAGCGGTGGCAACTGCGGTGATGGCGTATGAAGTGCTCAATCAGTTTCGTGATGCGAAAGCTTTGTGAAGCGCCTATGTTCACAGTGTGGAAATGAGGCGTGTGCGATATGAAGCCGATGAGTATTTCACGTAGCGTCATACTGATAATGTTGGTTCTACCGGTTTTGGGTGGGTGCCAAACCATGTTGCCGTCTGCGGAACCGGCCACCGTCGATCAAGTCTACACCGCCCGCGGCAATGAGCCTGGATGGCTATTGAAGATGGATAGCAAAACTATCGCTTATGAAGGCGACTACGGCGGGACCAAAATTAACATTCCGGCCGTTGAAGGGCGCCCCTCATTCAACGGTATGCGCTATATTACGGAGCGGCTGACCATTGATATCACCTATTCCAGCTGCGCTGACGATATGTCGGGGAAGCGCTTTGCAGATACTGTGACGGTGATCGCCGACGGCAGGCAAGTCACAGGATGCGGTGGACGCGCCTTGCCACCAGAATCGCTCAACGACACCACATGGAAGATACTGATGATCGACCAATTGCCGGTGCTGCAAGACGTAAAAACCGAAGTTCGTTTCGCCGACGGGAAGATAAGCGGCACGGCTGGCTGTAACCGCATGAACGGCAGCTACAGCATCGCAAGCAACGTGCTGAGTTTCGGCGATATTGCAACTACGCGGATGATGTGCTCCGAAAAACAAATGGCGCAGGAGGCAAAGTTTCTGGCGCTGCTCAAAGGCAAAGTCACGAAACGCTATTCGGTGTCTGGCGATCTCATTCTCTCCGACGAGAAAGGCAACCGTGCCACGTTGCAGCAAGTGCTGTAGCTACTCCGCGGCGTCGCGCTCGTCGGTAATCAGCGACTGTTCCGCTTCACTTGCATAGCGAGGGAGCGCTTCGACGACCGGTACATCGTCCAGTTCACGGTTTCCGGTTTCGATATTGAGTTCGGCAAATTTGCGGCCCGTTGACATCACGTTGCGTTCGAAACTGCCGACGAACTTGTTGTAATTGTTGACCGCCGAATTCAAACCCGACCCGACTGATTTTAGATGCTGCGCGGCGACTGCGATCCGGTCGTACATTTCCTTGCCCAACTGGCCGATCTGTTTTGCTTCGCGCGCCAGACCTTCCTGCCGCCACACACCCGCCACCGTCCGCGCAATCGCAACAAGATTGGTCGGCGTCGCCAGCAGCACGCGCTTTTCGAAGGCGAAATCCCACAGATGTGGTTCATGCTCCAATGCGGCGGCCAAGAAATGCTCACCGGGCACGAACATAATGACATAGTCCGGCGCCTCGTCAAACTGGTCCCAATAGGCTTTGCGCGAAAGACCGTCGATGTGGTTCTTCATCGAAGCACAATGCCGCGCCATCGCGACCACGCGCATTTCCTCATCACCCGCATCAAAGGCATCCTGATAATCGTTCAGCGACACCTTGGCATCGATCACCAATTTGCGATTACCCGGCACAGTGAGCACCGCATCGGGACGCAAGCGGCCTTCGGCGGTATCAACGCTGGTTTCGGTCTGGTAATCGACATGCTCAGAAAGACCGCAGCTTTCGAGGACGTTCTTCAACTGCTGTTCACCCCAACGCCCACGCGCTTTCGGCGCGTTACGCAGGCTGCTGACGAGTTTTGCGGTTTCGGTCGAGACCCGCTCTTGGCCCGTGCGCATCTGATCGATCAGGCTAGTTAGTGTGCCGTAAGCCTCCGACCGGTCTTTCTCGATCTTGCCAACTTGTTCCTCTTACGCCTTCTTCCGGTCGCCGACTGGTGCTAGCAACAGC
>JANLRW010000130.1:0-2770 GCA_031361925.1 Sphingomonadales bacterium | reverse complement strand
CCGCCGCGCATCCCATCGAGGCGACCGGCGCCAAGCTGCGCGCGATGATGCCGTGGATCGCCAAGAACAAGCTGGTTGATCAGGCGAAGAACTGAACCAACACGGCGCTTGACAGTTAGAGGGGAGGCATCGACATTGATGCCTCCTCTTTTTCATGTCTGGAGCATCCCCCAAATGCCTAAAATGCGTAAAATCTTGTTAGCCCTTCCCCTCCTCATCGCCGTCCCGTTGCTGGCTCAAGGCGCACCGCCAGTCCCCGGCGCGATGGACGTTAGCCGCGTCACCGCTGGCACCTATAACACCGACCCGAACCACAGTTTGGTCGGCTGGCGCGTCAGCCATTTTGGCTTCAACGATTATTTCGGTATTTTCGGCGACGCCACCGGCACGTTGACGCTCGATCCCAAGAAACCGAATGCGTCCAAAGTCGATATCACCATCCCGGTCAGCAAGGTCACCACCGCCAGTTCTGGTCTGACAGGACACCTGCTTCGCGCCGGCAAAGATGGCGGAAAGCCTGACTTTTTTGGCCCCGCGCCAGCCGATGCCAAATTCGTTTCAACCAGCGTTGTCGCCAAAGGCACAACTGCGAAAATCACTGGAAATCTAACGCTCAACGGCGTGACCAAGCCGGTGGTGCTCGACACCACATTTTCGGGTGCCGGTAATAACCCGTTCAACAAGAAAGCAACCGTCGGCTTTCACGCCACCACGACCATCAAACGCAGCGAGTTTGGCGTGATGTATGGCATCCCCGTAGTATCCGACAACGTCAAACTCGACATCAGCGTCGCGTTTGAGAAGGCGGGTTGAGCCTAGCGGTGTCCCGGAATGGGGACTACCCCTTTTTCGACTTCGCAGACAAGGACTGTCCCTAAAAGGACAGTCCTTGTCTGCGATCTATCCCCGATAAGCCGCATCCAGCGAAGCCTTCGCAGCGCGATATTCGGCCTCCAATTGATCGACGAATTCGGCCACGGTCTGGACTTCTTTAATCGCGCCTATGCCCTGACCCGATCCCCAGATATCTCTCCACGCCTTGGCCTCGCTGTTGCCGCCCGAACCAAAGTTCATTGTCGAGATATCGCCCTTGGGCAAATTAGCCGGGTCCATGCCCGCGCGCTCAATCGACTGGCGCAGATAATTGCCGCTGACGCCGGTGAACAGGTCGGAATAGACGATATCTGAAGCCTTCGCCTCAACGATATTGTCCTTATACCCATCGACTGCGTTGGCCTCTTTGGTCGCGATAAAGGCGCTGCCGATATAAGCCAGATCGGCTCCCATCGCTTGTGCGGACAGCACAGACGCGCCGTGCGCAATCGAACCCGACAGCGCCACCGGCCCGTCAAACCATTCACGGATTTCACGCATAAGCGCAAATGGCGAGGTGACCCCGGCGTGGCCGCCAGCGCCCGCCGCGACCGGGATAAGGCCATCGGCACCCTTCTCGATTGCTTTATGCGCAAAGCGGTCGTTGATAACATCGTGCATCACGATCCCGCCCCATGAATGCACCGCATCGTTGAGCTCGACCTGCGCACCGAGCGACGTAATCGTCAATGGCACCTGCCATTTGGCGCAGGTTGCGATATCTTCCTGCAGGCGGTTGTTCGATTTATGCACGATCTGGTTGACCGCATAGGGCGCAGCGGGATGATCGGGATGCTCGCGGTTATGCGCGGCAAGTTCTTCGGTAATCTGATGCAACCATTCGTCTAATTGCGCTTGCGGCCTCGCGTTAAGCGCCGGGAACGAGCCGACAACGCCTGCCTTACACTGCGCGATGACCAGTTCCGGGCCAGAAACGATGAACAAGGGCGAGCCGATCACCGGCAGGCGCAGTTTGTCAAAAATTGCCGGAAGGGTCATGCGTTTCTCCAAATATTAATCGAGCGATTAAGGCGATTAAGCCCAGAAGTCGGCTAAAGTCAAACAGACATCAACTGCCATTTGCCGCGCTTAAAATTGCCCTTACGGAAGCCGTCGCTACGTCCCGGCTGATGCCGACGCCGAAGAGTATCGGTCCGTCACCCACCCGGCATTCGACATAGGCGGCGGCGCGGGCGTCGGTGCCGTGACCGATGGCATGTTCGCTATAGTCGATGATATCGAGTGGACCGCCGAGGGCTTCTTCAAGCGCGTTGGCTAGGCTTGAGATCAGGCCGTTGCCGCGTCCGCTAACCGACTGCTCAACACCGTCGATGCGGATTTTGCCCGCGAAGATGCGCTCGTCCTGCGACTTGTGGCTCTGGCTTTCCTGAAAATCTATCAGGCGGAAACGGCCTTCGCCTTTTAGGTGGTAACGCTTCTCGAATGCTTCCCAGATATCGGCACTGGTGAGTTCCCGGCCTTTACTGTCAGAAAGTTCCTGCACGGTGGACGAGAAATTGGCCTGCATCTTTTTGGGTAGTTTCAGGCCGTGGTCCTGCTCAATTACCCACGCCACGCCGCCCTTGCCAGATTGCGAATTGACGCGGATCACCGCCTCGTAACTGCGGCCCAGATCGGCAGGGTCGATGGGCAGATAGGGCACGCGCCAGATTTCGTCATTTTGCCGTGTGTTGGCATCGAACCCCTTTTTGATCGCGTCCTGATGCGACCCCGAAAAGGCGGTAAACACCAGTTCGCCTGCATAAGGATGGCGCGGGTGGACGGGCAGTTGGTTGCAATATTCGACGGTCTGGATGACCTCGTCGATGTTGCTGAAGTCGAGACCCGGGTGCAGCCCTTGCGTGTACATGTTAAGCGCCAGCGTGACCAGATCGAC
>JANLRW010000095.1:0-2194 GCA_031361925.1 Sphingomonadales bacterium | reverse complement strand
TCGGGCGACATCATCGTCATGAATCCCGACCTCGTCATCTGCCATTTGGATGACGGTGCGACGCTGAACATGGAAATCACCGCTGACAGCGGCAAGGGCTATGTCCCCGCCGTCGCCAACCGCCCGGCCGACGCGCCGATTGGTTTGATCCCGGTCGACAGCCTCTATTCGCCAGTGCGTCAGGTCGCCTATAAGGTTGACAATGCGCGTATCGGCCAAGAACTCGATTACGACAAATTGAGCCTGACCATCGAAACCGACGGCACTGTAACGCCCGAAGACGCCGTGGCTTATGCCGCGCGCATCCTTCAGGACCAGTTGCAGGTGTTCGTCCACTTCGAAGATTCGATGGCAGCGTCGTCGCCGATGATCGGCATGGCCGCACCTTCGGCATCGTCGGAAGAATCGGATGCGAACCAGCTCAACCGTTATCTTCTCAAGAAGGTCGACGAGCTCGAACTTTCGGTCCGCAGCGCAAATTGCCTGAAGAACGACAACATCATCTATATCGGTGATTTAGTTCAAAAGAGCGAAGCCGAAATGCTGCGCACCCCGAATTTCGGCCGCAAGTCCTTGAACGAAATCAAGGAAGTGTTGTCGAGCATGGGCCTGCGTTTGGGCATGGACATCCCCGGCTGGCCGCCGGAAAATATCGAAGAAATGGCCAAGAAGCTTGAACAGGAGCTTTTGGGCTAACGCCAATCTGGGCCAAAGTATTACTTTGGCCCATTTTCAAAGGGTAATGGGCCACCCTGACGGCCTGCTACGGACTACCTCATACGGGTCCATAACGAACGAAGGAACTCAATATGCGCCATAAAGTTGGCCACCGTAAGCTGCAACGCCCCACCGCGCACCGTAATGCGATGCTGCGCAACATGGCGGCTTCGCTCATCAAGCATGAGCAGATCAAGACCACTTTGCCAAAGGCCCGCGAACTGCGTCCTTATGTCGAAAAGCTGATTACGCTGGCGAAAAAGGGTGGCCTGTCCAACCGCCGCCTCGCGATGAGCCGTTTGATGGACGATACACAACTGGTCAAACTGTTCGATATCCTTGCGGCTCGCTACGCCGACCGCGCCGGTGGTTACAGCCGCGTGGTAAAGGCCGGTTTTCGCGGGAGCGACGCCGCGCCAATGGGCATCATCGAACTCGTTGACCGCGACGTCGACGCCAAGGGGCAGGATTCGGGTCCGGTTGAAATGATCGATGACGACGGCGAGTAAGCCCTTCCGACGTGGAATTCCCAAAGGGCGGCATCCGAGAAGGTGCCGCCCTTTTTCGTAACGGGCAGCGATCATTTTTAGATCGTCAATGTCGCCGAATAGAGCGACGACGGCGTGTCCGGGTCATCGGCATCGGACACGCAAAGCAGTTCAGCTCCGGTTGCAGTTTGGTGCGCGACGATCCCCTCGATTTTAAGCGTTGGCGCCATTGGTTCGATTGCAATGACACCGAGGTCGGCGTCGAGCAGTATGATGGCTGCTCCCAATATATCACCGTCGGCGTAGCTATCGTCGGTCACTTCGGCGACGGTGGAGAGCAGGAATCCGTCGCCCAATGAACATGCGTCAGTGACCGTCAACGGAACGCCATCGACGAGGGGTAACGCGAGCGTTTTAACCAAGCGTGCTCCAACGACTGCATCGCCGGTCACCGCCGCTAATGCCGTTTCAATGATGCACGTTTCGGGGTTCAACATATTGCCGCGATTAAACAGCAACAGTTGGTCGCCACGCACAGCCGCGCCTTCGAGATTTATCTCTGCGGCCAAAGGTGCCAGTGCCGCAAATAGATTTTGCAAATCGAGCACGGTCACGTCGCCGGTATCAGGATCGATCAGGGCACCACGCATGCGTTTGTAGGTCGAGCCGGACCCCATAGCGCAGATCAACCCGCTTGTTCCGTTGGCCGGCGATGGCAGCTCAAACAGAATTTCCAAATCGGGCTTCACTTTTTTGCGCTTTTTCGCCTTGCGCGGCAAACAGCCGGGCAACATCCTTATCAGGCGGCCAGGGCCGTCATCATTTTGGTTGAACACCGCCAGATGCTGCTCATCATCGCCCGCCACGCAAAAAGTCTCGCCAATTTGCACCAGCCCGCTGGCGGCGGAAAGGAAAGGATGGCCGGACGCCAGCGGTGTGGTGACGTCTAAATAGCGAATATGGGTTAGTTGCATCGCGCTCGCATAGCA
>JANLRW010000045.1:0-1502 GCA_031361925.1 Sphingomonadales bacterium | reverse complement strand
CCGCGATCCCGACATATTGCGCTTTGGTCTCACCCCGCTAACGCTTAGTCACGCCGACGTTTTCCGCGCTGGCGAGATAATGCGCGAGATCATTACCAGCGGCGAATATCGAAGCCCCGAATTTGCCGTGCGTAATCCGGTGACATGATGCGCCACCCCTGCTACGGGGCCGCGCATCATGTTAAATTTGAACGGAATCACCGTGCGGCTCGGCGGTCGCACCATATTGGACCGCGCGACCGCGACGTTGCCGCCATATTCGCGCGTCGGCCTGATTGGCCGCAATGGCGCTGGCAAATCGACGCTGATGAAGGTGATGATCGGCGAGCTTGAGGCCGACGACGGCGTTATCGACATGCCGAAAAACACCCGCATCGGCTATATCGCGCAGGAAGCGCCTTCGGGCACTGCGACGCCGTTCGAAACCGTGCTCGCCGGCGATGTCGAGCGCGCGGCTTTAATGGAAGAGGCCGAACATTGCACCGACCCCGACCGGCTTGGCGAGCTGCACGAGCGGTTGATCGCGATTGACGCCTATACCGCGCCTGCGCGGGCTGCGCGGATATTGGTTGGGCTTGGTTTTGACGAGGAAATGCAGGGGCGTCCGCTGGATAGCTATTCGGGCGGGTGGAAAATGCGCGTGGCGCTGGCGGCGTTGCTGTTTTCCGAACCCGATCTGTTGCTGCTCGACGAACCCTCGAACCACCTTGATCTCGAAGCGACCTTGTGGCTGGAAAACTTCCTGAAATCCTATCCGTCGATGATGGTCGTGATCAGCCACGAACGCGATTTGCTCAACAATGTTGTCGACAATATCCTTCATCTGGAGGGCGGGGCGGTGACGCTCTATTCGGGCGGCTACGACAGTTTCGAGCGCCAGCGGGCCGAACGTGCAGCGCAATTGGCGGCGGCGAAGGCTAGCCAAGACGCACAGCGCGCCAAGTTGCAGGATTATGTCGCGCGCAACTCTGCCCGGGCCTCGACCGCCAAGCAGGCGCAGAGCCGCGCCAAGGCGCTAGCGCGGATGCAGCCCATCGCGGCAATGGCCGAGGATCCGACGTTGAGCTTTGACTTTCCGTCGCCTGACGAACTGCGTCCGCCTTTGGTGACGCTCGATATGGCGGCGGTGGGCTATGCCGAGAACACGCCGATATTGCAGCGGCTGAACCTGCGGCTCGACCCTGATGACCGCGTGGCGTTGCTTGGACGCAACGGCAATGGCAAGACCACCTTAGCCCGCCTGCTCGCCGCGCAGCTCGCACCGATGGATGGCGCGATGTCGGCCTCGGGCAAAATGCGCGTCGGCTATTTCACGCAATATCAGGTTGAAGAACTCGACGGCAAAGACACCCCGCTGGAGCATATGGGCCGCCTGATGAAGGGCGCAACGCCCGGTGCGGTGCGCGCGCAGCTTGGCCGCTTCGGCTTTTCGGGGGCGAAGGCGACGACGCTTGTTGGCAAGCTATCGGGCGGCGAACGCGCCCGGTTGGCGCTGGCGCTGA
>JANLRW010000024.1:0-17023 GCA_031361925.1 Sphingomonadales bacterium | reverse complement strand
CCACGGCACCAACCCCCGCTATTGAAGCAACGGGCAACACGAAGCCGCTGTTACGGCGCGCGGTATCGGTGAATGTCTATGGCTATAGTTTCTGGCGCACGAGTGCGAGCGAACCTGGCTTAACTGCCGCAGGGCAATATGGTGGCGGGCAAAGCGGGTTGATAACAACTATCGGCGTTTCCGGTTCGGATACACCGCAGCGGTTGGCTTTGCTAATCCGCGCCACAGTTGCCCATGATGATGTGGGTGACAGGGAACTGGCACTCGGCCTGCGCTGGCTGCCGAAAACAGAGTGGCCAATTTCAGTAACTGCCGAAAGGCGGCTGCGACCTACGGGCCGGGATAGCTTGGCATTATATGTTGCCGGAGGACGTGACGGCATTCCGCTTCCTGCCGGGTTCAAACTGGAATCCTTTGGTCAGGTGGGGGTCGTATCAGGTGCGAGGAACAGCCATTTTTTCGGTGCCCATGCACGCGCCGACCGCCAGATAATCGCTGCATCGCCGATCCCGATCCATATCGGCGCCGGGGTGTGGACGGGCGGCCAGCGCGGGACGGCTCGGCTGGATATTGGTCCATCGGTGCGAACCGAACTGCCACTGGGACCAACCCGCATCCGCGTGACCGCCGACTGGCGTTTCCGGATTGCGGGAAATGCGACGCCAGGCAACGGTCCAGCGGTAACTCTTTCCACTGGTTTCTAGCGGCTAGCCTTTATCGCGCCATGAAAAGCCGTTAGGCTGCGTCCACGTCATGGATATCTACCTACCCATAGCCAATTTGTCGGTCAACGCACTGGTCATCATCTTGCTCGGCGGGGCGGTGGGAATGCTGTCAGGAATGTTCGGCGTGGGCGGCGGCTTTCTGACCACGCCATTGCTGATATTCTACGGCATCCCACCAACGGTGGCGGCGGCCTCTGCGTCAACGCAGGTCACCGGGGCCAGCGTATCGGGCGTGTTCGCGCATATGAAACGCGACGGTGTGGATTTCCAGATGGGCGGTGTGCTCGTCGTCGGCGGCATATTCGGCACGTTAGCAGGGGCGTTGCTTTTTGAAATACTCGAAAAGCTCGGCCAGATCGACACCGTTATCAATATTCTATACGTCATCATGCTCGGCAGCATTGGTGGCCTCATGGCCAAGGAAGCGTTGGGCAGTGTGCTTGCGATGCGCGCCGGAACGCCGCCGCGCCCGCGCAAGAGACGGCACCATCCACTGGTTGCCAATCTGCCGCTGCGCTGGCGTTTTTACAAATCAGGGCTGTATATCTCGCCGCTGGCACCTCTCATTCTGGGCTTTGTTACGGGTATCATGACGATGTTGCTCGGCGTCGGCGGCGGCTTCATCATGGTTCCGGCGATGCTGTATCTGCTCGGCATGGGGGCGCAAGTTGTGGTCGGTACTTCGTTGTTCCAGATATTGTTTGTGACGATGTCATCAACGATGATGCATAGCCTGACCACCAAAGCGGTCGATGTTGTGCTCGCGGTGTTTTTGTTGATCGGCAGCGTTACCGGCGCGCAGATCGGCGCGCGGCTGGCACAGCGGATGAAGCCTGAATATCTGCGGTTGTTGCTAGCAGGAATCGTCTTGCTCGTCGCGTTGAGGATGGCGCTTGGTCTTGGTTGGCGGCCCGATGAGATTTATACGGTGCAGGCCTTATGATCAGGCTATGCTTTGCCCTGCTCTTGATGCTTTGCGGCACCGCTGCCACCGCGCAAAATGTGCCCAAGCTGGTGCCTGACGTGTCGCAGCGACAGATCAATATCCAGTCGGGGTTCACCGGCGCGGATATGTTGCTGTTCGGCGCGATCATCTACCCGCGCGGCGTCGCGCCCGAGGGTCAGATCGACGTCGCCGTGGTTCTGCGCGGACCAACCCGCGCGATCACCTTGCGCGAAAAGCAGAAATTTGCCGGTATCTGGCTCAACGCCGACAGCACCGATTTCCGGTCGGTTCCGGCTTATTATGCGATTGCATCGTCGCGGCCACTGAACAAAATCGTCAACAGCAAGACCGCCGCAATTTACGAACTCGGTCTGGACAAATTGCAGCTATCGCCAACCGGCGAGGTCGACGCCGCCGAACAGCGGCGCTTTATCAAGGGACTGGTTGATTTGAACAGCCGCAACGGCCTGTTCCGGCAGCAGTCCGGCACCGTCGATATCACCGACCAAGTGCTTTACCGCGCACGGTTACAAATCCCGTCGAGCGTTCCAGTCGGTCTCTACACCGCCGAAACGTTGCTCATTCGCGACGGGCGGGTGATCGTCGCCGACGACAATGTCGAAATTCGGATCGACAAGACCGGCTTTGAACAGCTCATCACCATCCTCGCGCAGGACTACGGGTTGTTATACGGCACGATTGCGGTGCTGATCTCTTTGGCGCTCGGTTGGTTTGCAGGCTTTGTTTTCCGCCGGATTTGACAGGTCCTGACCCTAAGGCCACCGGCGTGTCTGCCATAGTAAATAAATCTTTACCTTCGCCCGCTAGGCCGTGTGCTTACGCGTGATTTAGGGGCAATTCGAGCAATGGACAGCATCGGCAGTCATTCATTTTCACCGGCATCGTCCGACGCGAGCACGCCCGCACCGGCGCCCGCGCCGGCACCCGTCGCGCAACAGACGGTTTCGCTAGCTCCCAAAGGTCCGCCCGCAGCGACCCCAGCTGCCGCCGCAGCCAGTAACGCTCTCCACCATATCGGTTTTGTAATGGAAATTGCCGGTTCGGGATCGCAAATCACACTCGATGCCGCACGTTTGACCGAACTCATCACGCACAGCGATCCGAGCGTCGCGATGGCAGGGCAAGTCGGTAGCCAGATCAAGATCCGCGTCGGCGGCACCTGGCTGCTTGCCAGCATCCGAACACAGCGTATGCACGAACGCGATCACGGCGTGATCATGGCGGCCGTCGATTTCCTAGGCGAAGGCGATGAGGAAAAACTAACCGGGAAAATCTATAACTTCCGGCGCGGTGTCACACGTTATCCTGTTCCCGGCAGCGAAGTCTATGCTGTCTCAAGCCCTGATATGAAGCAGGTTTATGCGGCCGATAGCCGGGCGCATGTCGAAATCGGCACCGTTTTCCCGACCAAGGACATTCGCGGTGCACTTTATGTCGATGCCATGCTCGGCAAGCATTTCGCGCTGTTGGGGTCGACCGGCACGGGTAAATCGACCAGCGCCGCTTTGATTCTGCACAAGATCTGCGAGCTCGCGCCTGAAGGCCATATCGTCATGGTCGATCCGCACGGCGAATATTCTGCCGCCTTCAAAACCAACGGTGCGCTGTTCGACGTCAACAACCTCGCGATGCCTTATTGGATGATGAACTTTGCCGAACATTGCGAAGTTTTCGTTACTTCTAACGGCGATGACAAGCAGCTCGACAGCGATATTCTCGCCAAATGCCTGTTGCAGGCGCGGTCGAAGAACCGCATTGCCGAAAGCATCGGCAAGCTGACTGTGGACGCGCCGATTCCCTATCTGCTGTCCGACCTGACCAACATCATCCAGAATGAAATGGGCAAGCTCGACAAGGCATCTTCGTCTGCACCGTTCATGCGGCTGAAGGGCAAGATCGAGGAACTAAAGGCCGACCCGCGTTATAATTTCATGTTCTCGGGAATGCTGGTCGGCGACACGATGGCAGATTTTATCGGCAAGATTTTCCGGCTACCTTCGGGCGGCAAGCCGATCTCGATCATCGACGTATCGGGCGTGCCGTCGGACATAACCGCAACCGTGGTCGCGGTGCTGTCGCGCCTCGTCTTCGATTACGCCATCTGGTCGCGCAACGAGCCGCAACGGCCCATCCTGTTCGTCTGTGAAGAGGCGCACCGTTATATCCCTTCGGACCGGGTCGCCAAAGAGAGCGCGGTGCGCACCATCCTCGAGCGGATCGCCAAAGAAGGCCGCAAATACGGCGTTTCTCTTGGCCTGATTACGCAGCGTCCTTCCGATCTGGCCGAAGGCGTGCTGTCGCAGTGCGGCACGATCATCTCGATGCGCCTCAACAACGACCGCGACCAGGCCTTTGTCCGCGCAGCAATGCCCGAAGGCGCGCGCGGATTTCTCGATTCGATCCCGGCCTTGCGCAACCGCGAATGCATCATCTGCGGCGAGGGTGTGAGCATCCCGATCCGCGTCGCACTCGACACGCTCGAGGAGGAAAAACGCCCGGCCTCCGAAGATCCGCTGTTCAGCGAACTATGGCAGGAAACCGGCGGCGAGGCTGAGATACTGGAGCGCGTTGTGCGACGGTGGAGATCACAGGGGCGTTAATTCAGCTGTTACTTATTGACTGTGCACGTCGCAGGGTCAAGCAGCTGCAAGTCTGTCGGCGGCAAGCCGCTGCTGGTGACCGTCACTGTCATCGTGCAATTTTTGCCGACCTCTACAGGTTGAACGACGTCGTAACTTTCTCCGGCTATCGGCGTGAATTCGGCGCGATTTTCGCAGGTCGCGGTAGATACGCCCACCCCAGACGTGGCGGACATATCCAAGGTTGAGTTATACCGGTTGGTGTAGGCCGAGATTACGATTTTCTGCCCAGCAGGCACCGGCTTGCTGGCTTGTGCCTTCGTAATGAAAGAGAATTTATACAGCCGCTTGCGACCGATGCAGCGGTTGTCCGGGGCATGATCGTAAAATTGCGCGGTCCCCGTCGCTAAACCAGCACCTTTGTCATAGCCTTTTTTGAGGTTCAGTATGGCGGTCGGTACCGGTGCTTTCGCCTCAACCGACAGACCGATAATGGCCGCAACACATGCGATCAGGATAAACGGCTTTTTCATCCCACCCCCTAAGAAAGCTTGCTCTGTGCATGGTGATAAATAGGTGCCTTTGCGTAGTCAATCATGGAGCCGTTATTCCGTTCATCAGGGCAGGCAATTTTTTGATCCGGAAATTCCGCGCAGCGCAGAATTTTGGAGACACTATACCAATTAGGATGCTCGGCCTCTGTTCAGCCTGACATGCAAACTTGACGCTGCCATAAATTGTTACTACAAAAAGCGATGACAATCGTTTGGGACGAACCGAAGCGGCTAGCGAATATCGACAAGCATGGAATCGATTTTGCCGTCATCGGCGAAGAGTTTTTCATCTCGGCGATTGTCCTTCCGGCCAAAGACGGACGCTACGCTGCCATCGGTAATCTGGACGGTGTAATTGTGGTAATTTTCGTGGCCTTAGGCAGCGAAGGCGTTTTGATCGTTTCGGCACGCGCGGCCAGCCGCCAGGAAAGGAGTTTATTGGGATGAACAAAAGCAAATATACAAAAGCCGACCTTGCCGCAGTCAGCGACAATCCCGAATGGACCGCCGACGATTTTGCAAGGGCGGTGCCGTTTGATCAGGCATTCCCGGAATTAGCTGCCGGTATCCGCCGCCGGGGCGCCCAGAAAAATCCCACAAAGGAAAGCACGACGATCCGTCTCTCCCGCGAAGTAATCGAGCATTTTCGCGAGACCGGCACTGGCTGGCAGGGGCGAATCGACAACGCGCTGAAAGAGTGGATCGCGACGCACTGAAACCAGTGCCAACGAGTCAATTCCTGCTTGCAATGTAGGATTTGATTGGGGAACCATAATGGCACATCAAAAAATGGCTGCAGGGGCATGTAATCAGCCAGATGCTCATCACCGCATTTGCGTGTCACCCAAAGCGCGTTTTGGTGTAATCTTTAGTCACGCTGCGCTCGAAAAGCGGTCAAGATTTTAACGCGAAGGACGCGAAGATTTTGAAGATGGTGGTTAGCGCCTAATCCTTGCGCGGTAATTGGACATCCGGTCGGTCAGGATGAAGAACTGTGCGCTTGAAAATCTTTGCGCTCTTTGCGTTAAACAAATTTGCGCCGTCTGCCCGTTGACTAAGGCTGCCGCCGCTCAAACGGCTTCAAGCCGCGCCCCAGCCGGTTTGCCCCAAGCGACACCCGGTCGCCCGACCAGTCGGCCAGAAACACGGTTTCGCGCTCCACGCCAGTCGCGATGCTCGCGTCGTTGCCTGCAATCGACAGGCCGGTGCTGCTCCGCGTTTTGCCCTCCGGCGCGACAGTGATGAAGGCGCTGTAGTTTTCCTTCGACGCACCTTGCACGAATATATTGTTGGCGATGCTGCCGGTGGCCCCGCCAGGGAGGTCGATCATATAATTGGTCTCGCGGCCTCTGGTATCGTCGAAGGCATTGTCGCGGATGTCGACCCGGGCGGCACGGCTTTTGACATAATGGCCGCCACTGCCGCGTTCAAACCGGCTGTTGGTTACCTTCAGCGAACCATAATCGCCGATGTAGATGCTGTGCGCGCAAGATAGTCCGCGGTCGCAGCGGCCAAGCCCGGTGAAGGTGGACTGGTCAATGCTGATCGCGCCCGATTTGTCCTCCGCAGTCAATATCCCTTGCTCGCTGGCCCGGAATATCGAGCGCGTTACCGTCAGGTCGCCCTTTTCGAGCCGGATGCCCGCACCATTACCGTCGGGCACGCGCATATTCTGGAAAATGATGCCGTCGACGCTGGCCGCAGCCCCGCGTAACACAAGCGCCGCTTTGCCTTCGCACATTCCGCCGTCGAAAATAGTTTGCCCCGGAACGGTAGCGCGAAACGCAATCGCGCCTGCGGTCTGCACTGCGCATTGGCGGTAGCTGCCCGGCGCGATGATGATGGTGCCTTCGCCCTCGCCAATGGCACTAACCGCTTGCTGGAGCGAAGCGAAGGAACGCCCGGTTTCTGCGACCTGAAACGGCGCGCCAGATTGCGCCAAGGCGCTGGCGGACAGGAACAGCACGGCGACTAACGGAAAACGGGTCATGGCTTCAAACCTTGTATAAACGTGATGTGGCCAGTTTACCCCATCATCGCAATATCACGCCAGCCGATTAACCAAGACTGAAGTCGTTTGTCTTCTAAAGGGACAAATACCGCTCAATCGTTGAGATTGGGCCGGAGATATTGTTTGGCGAGGGACAGTTCAATGTTCCGGCGCGCGGCGTAGTCCGCAACCTGATCTTCGCCGATCCGCGCGACTCCGAAATATTCGGCTTGCGGATGGCCGAAATAGAAGCCTGAGACAGCAGCAGTCGGCAACATTGCGAAGCTTTCGGTTAGCGTAATCCCGGTATGATGCGTTGCATCGAGCAAGTCGAACAATATCGGTTTCAGGCTGTGGTCAGGGCACGCGGGGTAGCCTGGTGCTGGCCGGATACCACGATATTCTTCACGGTTGAGCGCCTCCATCGTTAGCTGCTCGCCCGGCGCATAGCCCCACAGATCGGTGCGAACATGCTTGTGCAGACGTTCGGCAAAGGCTTCCGCCAGACGGTCGGCGAGCGCCTTGAGCATGATATCCGAATAATCGTCGATATTGGCTTTGAACTGCGCCAAATGCGTGCCGATGCCGTGGCCGGTGGTGACCGCAAAGCCGCCAATCCAGTCGCCATCGGCGCTGATAAAATCGGCCAAGCACATGTTCGCCCGTCCTTCACGCTTGGCGATTTGCTGGCGGAGGAAAGGCAAGCAGAGACTATCTTCACTGTCGAGGTGGATGACCACATCGTCACCGTCCCGCGCGCATGGCCAAAGGCCCGCAATGCCTTTGGCGCGAAGCCATTTTTCGGAGACGATTTTGTCCAGCATAGCCTGCGCGTCGGCGAACAGGTTGGTGGCGCTTTCGCCCACGACCGGGTCGGTCAGGATCGCCGGATAAGTTCCGTGCAGCTCCCAAGCGCGAAAGAACGGCGTCCAGTCGATATACTCACGCAGATCGGCGAGGTCCCAGTCGTCGAAGACATGAAGGCCGGGTTGCAAAGGGGCCGCTGGCTTTAGGTTTTCGTCGATCTCGAAACCATTGACTCGCGCTTCTTCAAGCGTCGCCAGCGGCTTGGCGGTCTTTCCCGCCCGCGCGATGCGGATATGATCATATTCGGCGCGGGTATCGGCGACAAACTTATCGGCCATTGTGTCGCTGACCAAAGTTCCGGCAACACCAACGGCACGACTCGCATCGAGAACATGGATGACGGGGCCGGAATAAACCGGCTCGATGCGAAGCGCGGTGTGGGTCTTGGACGTGGTCGCGCCGCCGATCATCAGCGGCATTGTCATCCCCGCCTTCTGCATTTCCTCGGCAACCGTCACCATTTCATCCAGCGACGGCGTGATTAGGCCAGACAGTCCGATCATATCGGCGTCGTTCTCGTTCGCGGCTTTCAGGATATCCGGCCAAGCGACCATCACGCCGAGATCGACAATCTCGAAGCCGTTGCACTGAAGCACCACGCCGACGATATTCTTGCCGATATCATGAACGTCGCCCTTGACCGTCGCCATGATGATCTTGCCCTTGCCCTTCGCGCCGACCTCTTTTTCGGCCTCGATATAGGGGAAGAGATGTGCGACCGCTTTCTTCATGACTCGCGCCGATTTGACCACCTGCGGCAGGAACATTTTGCCCGAGCCGAACAGGTCGCCGACGACGTTCATGCCGTCCATCAACGGGCCTTCGATCACCTCGATGGGGCGACCGTTTGCAGCCTTGATCGCAAGTCGCGCTTCTTCGGTGTCGTCGACAATATGCGCGTCAATGCCCTTGACGAGCGCATGTTCGAGGCGCTTCTTGACTTCCCAGCCGCGCCACTCGGCCTCGGCTTTCTCCTGTGCGACATCAGTGCCGCGATACTTCTCGGCCAGCGTAATCAGCCGCTCCGTTGCATCAGGATCACGGTTGAGGATGACATCTTCGCACGCCACACGCAGCTCGGGGTCGATATCATCATAAATATCGAGCTGCCCGGCATTGACGATGGCCATGTCGAGACCAGCCGGAATCGCATGATACAAAAAGATCGAATGCATCGCGCGGCGAACCGGCTCGTTACCACGGAACGAAAAAGACAGGTTAGAAAGCCCGCCTGAATAATGCGCATGTGGGCAAAGGACGCGCAGTTCCTTAAGCGCCTCGATAAAGTCGACGCCGTAATTGTTATGCTCATCAATCCCTGTCGCCACCGCGAAAATATTAGGATCGAAGATGATGTCTTCGGGCGGAAAACCGATGCCGAGCAGCAAGTCATAAGCTCGCTTGCAAATCTCGACCTTGCGCTTTTGCGTGTCGGCTTGACCCGTCTCATCGAACGCCATCACGACGACAGCCGCACCATAAGCCATGCACAGCCGCGCGTGATGTAAGAACGCATCCTCGCCTTCCTTCATCGAAATCGAGTTGACGATTGGTTTGCCCGAAACACATTTCAGCCCTGCCTCGATCACGCTCCATTTCGAGCTGTCGATCATTAGCGGCACCCGCGCGATATCGGGTTCGGCCGCGATGCGCTTGATGAACGTGGTCATCGCCTCATGCGCGTCCAGCAGGCCTTCATCCATGTTGATGTCGATAATCTGAGCGCCGTTCTCGACCTGGTCGCGCGCGACCTCGACAGCCGCTTCATAGTCGCCTGACAGGATAAGCTTCTTGAACTTGGCGCTACCGGTGACGTTGGTGCGCTCGCCGATGTTGACGAAGCGTGCGGATGAATTTGTGGTCATGGAAATCTATGTCGTTTCTTGTTTAAGCGGCCATGACGAATTGTTCGAGGCCAGCCAACCGCGTGGCGACCGTTGGCGTCGGGATGACCCTTGGTGCTCGGTCCTCAACCGCCTTGGCAATCGCTGCGATATGCGCTGGCGTGGTGCCGCAGCATCCGCCGACGATGTTGACCAACCCGTCATCCAGCCACTGCCCGATAAGTTGCGCGGTAGTTTCGGGTAATTCGTCATATTCAGCCAGATCATTGGGCAAGCCGGCGTTTGGATATGCCATGATCAACGCATCAGCCTGTTTGGAAAGTGCCGCCAAATGAGGCCGCAACAGATCAGCGCCGAACGAACAATTGAGCCCGATCGTCAACGGCTTCACATGCCTTATGGCGGCCCAGAATGCTTCGACGGTGTGACCCGATAGGTTGCGGCCAGCCATGTCAGTGATTGTCATCGAAATCATCAAGGGCACATCCCGCCCTGACGCGTCAGCAGCTTCCTGCGCCGCCATTGCCGCGCATTTCGCGTTGAGCGTGTCAAAGATCGTCTCGATCAGCAGAAAATCGACACCGCCGTCAATCAGCGCATCGCATTGTTCGCGGTAGACGTCTTTCAGATAGTCGAAGTCAATCTCGCGAAAACCCGGATCGTTAACATCAGGCGACAGCGACAACGTCTTGTTGGTCGGCCCGATCGAGCCTGCAACAAACCGGCGTTTGCCATCTTTTGCCTCCGCCGCATCACAGCATTGCCGCGCCAGCTTGGCCGACACCAGATTGAGTTCGCGGACCAGATGTTCGCAGCCGTAGTCGGCCATGCTGATCTTGGTGGCGCTGAACGTGTTGGTCTCGATCATATCGGCACCTGCATCCAGATACGCGGTGTGGATCGCGCTAATGATATCGGGCCGCGTGATCGAGAGCAGGTCGTTATTACCCTTTTGATCATGGGTGACCGTCAAGTCCCCTCGATAATCGCCTTCTTGCAACTTATGCGTCTGGATCGCGGTGCCGTAGCCACCATCGAACACCATGATCTGCTGCGTCGCACGTGCGGTAAAGGCTTCACGCGCGCTGGTCATGCCGCTTGCTCCTGCAAAGCCGCAGCGGGTCGCTTGCCGAGCAAATGGCAAATTGCGTAGGCCAGCTCGGCACGGTTGAGCGTGTAGAAATGGAAATCACGCACCCCGCCTGCATAGAGCCTGCGGCACATTTCGGCAGCAATGGTCGCTGCAACAAGTTGCCGCGCTGGCGGATGATCGTCGAGCCCTTCAAAAAGATGCGCCATCCAAGGTGGTATTGCAGTCCCCGTCATTTGTGACATGCGAACGATGCTGGCAAAGTTGGACACGGGCATGATGCCGGGGACGATCTCGGCGTTGATGCCAGCTGCCGCGACGGCATCGCGGAAACGGAAGAAGGTTTCGGGTTCAAAGAAAAACTGCGTGATCGCCCGGCTGGCACCCGCATCCAACTTTCGTTTTAGAAAGTCGATATCGGTTTGGGCAGTCGTCGCTTCAGGGTGGGTTTCGGGATAGGCGCTCACCGAAATCTCGAACGGGTGGAGTTTGCGTAAACCCTCGACCAGATCGGCGGCGCTGGCGTAACCGTCGGGATGAGGCACAAAAATACCGTCGGAATTTGGCGCGTCACCGCGAAGTGCCACAATATGGCGAACACCCGCCGCCCAATAGGCGTTTGCGACGTCAGCAATCTCGCCCTTCGACGCCTCCACGCAAGTCAGATGCGCAGCCGCCGGGATTGATGTCTCACGCGCAATCCGCGCGACGGTGTTGTGCGTGCGTTCCCGCGTGGAGCCACCGGCGCCATAAGTAACCGAAACAAATCGCGGTTCGAGCGGTGCCAGCGTCACCACCGCATCCCACAACTGCTCTTCCATCTTCTCGGTTTTAGGCGGGAAAAACTCGAAGGAAATTTCACAGTCACCGGAAAGTCCCGCAAATAAGGGCGACGCGACGGCACGGCTTGCTTCCTGCATTTCGGCGAGGGGGAGTATCATGCAACTATCCTAAGTTGTGTATCGGTTGTTGTTTGATCGCCGGCGGCGCGTCGATGTTTTTGGCCCATCCAGATTTTTACTGCGAGCCGTCCGCCGTCCAGGGCCGCTTGGTGTGCCATATGGATATCGCTCCGTGCAAATGCACGCTCAATAGTTTCGTCGGCAAAGCCGAGCCGGGAATGAGCATGGACCGATCGGAGATCTTCTTCATCATGGGCGGCGAAATCGACGATGATCAATCGGCCACCGGGGGCTAGAACGCGAGCCGCTTCGGATATTACCCGTTCGGGATGCTGCGCATAATGCAGGACCTGATGAAACAAGATTGTATCAAACCCTGCATCATCAAGCGGCAACGCGTTGAAGTCGCCCAACATGATATCGACTTTTGCCGCAGATCTCGCATCCATCGCAGCAAGTTTGGCCCGGGCAAGACGCAGCATTTCGGTGTTGTTGTCCAAGGCGACAAACCGGTCAGCACCGGCTGCAAATAACTCGATCATCCTGCCGGTGCCTGTGCCTACATCCAAAACAGCGCCGAGGGGGGCAGTGTGGAGTATTTTACCAATGGCGTCCTCGACTTCGCTTTCGGCGACATGACGCGACCGCAGGGAATCCCATTCTCCGGCATGGGCAGCGAAATATTCGGCGGCCATATCGGCGCGGCTACCGCGAACTTGCTCCAATTTGGCAAGGTCACGCTGGACCACGCGGGCTTCGTTGCTTTCAGTTCCGACAAACAATGCATCTAGCTTGCCACCAGTCAGCACCGGACCGGGCCGCAAAAAAACCCAGCTGCCTTCTTTGCGGCGCTCAGCAATGCCTGCCTCGTCCAATATCCTGATATGACGCGACACCCTTGGCTGGCTTTGCCCCAATATCTGGACTACTTCACCAACCGAGAGTTCGAGCTTGCGGATCAGCAGCACGATTCGAAGCCTCGTCGGGTCGGCCAGCGCGCGCATTATGTTGAGCAACTCATCCATCACGAAGTTATATAAAGAATTCTTTATATGATGTCAATTGGCTCAATTTGGCCGTGTTTTCAACCTTATTAGTAGAGTTTACCGCAAAAGTGACAGCGGTCACCGCATCCATGCAAAAAGCCGATTGCCATGAATATTTGAAATCGCTAGAGGGACAGGCCGCAAGCTTCTCTGCGCCTTTTGTAGGGTGCTTGTCAGGTCTTTTATAAGTTTTGCTAGGGGGTTTCCCAAAATGAAGAAAATTGCTGTATCTCTCGTACTCGCCGCTTCGCTCGGTTTGGCTGCATGTTCAGGCGCCGAAGAAGCAACCACTGAAGCCGCTGCCGAAGGCACTGAAGCTGCTGCAGAAACTGCTGTTGAAGGTGCCGATGTTGCAACTGACGCTGCCGCAACTGCAACCGACGCTGCTGCAACTGCAACTGACGCAACTGCAAAGGCCGGTGAAATGACCGACAAAGCAGGCGAAATGGCTGACAAGGCCGGCGAAATGGCCGATAAGGCTGGCGAAATGGCTGACAAGGCCGGTGAAGCTGTTAAGAAGTAATTAACAGTTTCGCGCAAGCGAACATGAATGAGGCCGTTCTGCCAAGCAGGACGGCCTTTTTCTTTACCCAAAATCCGCTAAGCAACGACCGATGTTGAAAAACTCTACATTGTTATTGGTGTTAGCGTCGTCGGCTTGCGGACCCGCCAGCAATGACCCGGGTCCGGGCGGCGTCAGCGCAGAAGATGCACAGGCACTTGATGCAGCGGCAGACAAGCTTGATCGCGAACCGCAAGTACCACCGCCACAATCATCGTCGCAATAGCTAGCGGCTCATGGCCGATGATAGCTGGCAACCGTGCGTGAAATTGCCTGCATCAGCGCCATCCGCGCCGGAACCGATGCAGTCGTGTCAGATATCATGACAGCGACAGCATAACGCGTCCCGTCGGGCGCCGTCATTATCCCGATATCGTTATAGCCGGTTGAAACAGGCGGCAAATCCTGTCCGGTGCCGGTCTTGTGCACAAACCGCCATTCGGGTGGCACCCCTGCTTTCAGCCGGTTGGGGCCGCTGCGCACACGCCCCATAATATCCAGCAGGAGCCGCGTCGAGCTTGGCGAGAGCAATTCACCCTTTGCCAGCCTAGCAAGGCCAGCAACAACGGCAGCCGGACTGGCACCGTCGACGGGGTCCGCGAGATAGCGGTCGAGCGCCGCTTTCCGGCGTGCGTAGGGCAGTTCATCGCGCGCCGCATAAAACCGCCGTCCGACCGAATATTCCTGTCGCCATTCAAGTCCGGCTATCGCGCTTTGCATCGCGCGTTCGCCGGGGCCAAAACGGATCGCCCCCAGATTGCGCTTGGCAATAAACGCCCGCACAGCGTCAGGGCCACCAGCGGTCCTTAGCAACGCGTCGTTTGCGCTGTTGTCGCTGGCGGTAATCGCCTGCTCTAATAGACTGGATACTGACTCTTCGATTTCCCCATTCGCCAACACCCGGTCCCTGATCGGTTGGTGAAACACCGCAAGGTCGGCAGGGGTAATCCGGACTTTCTGGTCAAGGCGCAAGCGCCCCTGATCGACCAAATCGAGTATCGTCATGGCAACCCATGTTTTCGAAACACTTTGCTGCGGGAAATATTCGCCGATGCGCTGGCCGATTGTCCAGCCGCCATCAATCCGCATCACCGCAACGCCCGTTTTCCCCGGGAAAGCGCGCCATTGGTCGCGTATTGCATCGTCAAGACCGGCTGGCGGTTGCGCACGAGGGGGATTGGGGCGCTCGGCAATTGGCCGAGGCGGCGGTGCGGGGCGCTCTGCAGGGCGCTCGGTCGGACGTGGCGCCGTTTGGGGAATCGCGGTCGCGCAGCCAGCGAGAATGCTGCTCACACACAACAGGCAGCCGACATTCGTTACAATCGAACGATTCAGCCTCCAACGCATCTTGATTCTATTTTCGCCGAGGCCCATCCAAACGGCTTATAACAGCGGTGTTCCAATTGAAACGGCGCAAACACGCTTTGCGACGAACGATTCTGTGCGGTCGGCGAAGCGAGTGCTGCTGCAGATGCCAACCGATTGCAGGATTTACTTGACCTTCGCCGCGCGGCGTTGTTGTCGTGATAGCGATATTTAGAATTTAGGACTGGAACCGGGCATGGACAATGAAAACGGCATCTTCATCGGCACAACCGGCAAAGCGGACGGTGCCGTAGCGCAGTATCTGAACCTAAAGCGCGCGAACCGGCACGGATTGATTGCTGGCGCCACCGGAACTGGTAAAACTGTTACGCTGCAAGGCTTAGTCGAGGGGCTTTCTGCGGCAGGTGTTCCGACTTTTGTCGCTGACGTAAAGGGCGACCTTTCGGGGATGGCGATGGCGGGGTCAGCGCAAAGCAAGACGCACGAAATTTTTGCCGGTCGTGCCGCCGAAATCGGACAGGGTAACTGGGCTTACAAAGACAATCCAACGCAATTCTGGGACCTGTTCGGAGAAAGCGGTCATCCGATTCGCACCACTGTGTCCGAAATGGGCCCGTTGTTACTCGCACGGTTGATGGACTTGAACGAAGTGCAAGAAGGTGTCCTGACCATCGCCTTTCACGTTGCAGACAAGGACGGGTTGTTGATGCTCGACCTTGACGATTTACAAGCAATGCTCGTCAATTGCGGCGAGCGCGCCGACGAACTGACGCTGGAATACGGCAATATCTCCAAACAATCGGTCGGCACCATCCAGCGCTCGCTGCTCCAGCTGCGCAGCCAAGGCGGCGAGCATTTCTTCGGCGAACCGTCGCTTGAACTGGAGGATTTCGTCAAGCTCGACGACAGCGGACGCGGTATCGTCAATATCCTTGCCGCAGATAAGTTAATGGCCAGCCCCAAGCTATACTCTACCTTCCTCTTGTGGCTGCTGTCTGAACTGTTCGAGAATTTTCCCGAAATCGGCGATCCGGAAAAACCGAAGCTTGTCTTCTTTTTCGACGAGGCGCATTTGCTTTTCAACGACGCGCCCAAGGCTTTGCTGGAGAAAATCGAGCAAGTCGTGCGCCTTATTCGTTCAAAGGGCATAGGTGTCTATTTCATCACGCAAAACCCTATCGACATTCCCGACACCGTTGCAGCCCAGCTGAATAATCGTATTCAGCACAAGCTAAACGCATTCACTCCGCGTGATCAGCAAGCGGTCAAATCTGCGGCCGAAACATTCCGCCCCAACCCAGACATCGACGTCGCGCAAGCCATCACCGAGCTTAAAATCGGTGAAGCGCTGGTGTCACTGTTGCAACCCGACGGCGCGCCTTCGATGGTTCAGCGCACACTGATTAAAGCGCCTGCCAGCCGGGTCGGGCCATTGACCCCTCAAGAACGCGGGGTGATGATCCAGACCGATGCCATCGGCGACAAATATGACATGCTGATAGACCGCGAGTCGGCTGAAGAAATTTTGGCCGCCAAAGGTGCCCAAGCCTCCGCCGCAGCCGACGAAGCAAAGGCGCAGGTCGCCGCCGACAAGGAAGCGGCGATTGCAGCCAAGGAGAAAGCCAAAGCAGACGCGGTGGCCGCCAAGGAACTGGCGCGTCAGCAGGCAGTGGCCGCGCGCGAAGCCGCAAAGCCCAGCATGACCGAAAAGATGGTACAGTCGGCGGCCCGATCTGCTGCTACTTCGGTCGGGCGTCAGTTGGCCGGGTCGTTCGGCAAATCGCTGGTGCGCGGGATATTGGGCAGCCTGTTTAAATAATTAGCCACGCCCGCGATACGGAGCGACGCCCTGATCTGGCAGCCAAAGCCCCACGGGTGGTGCGCCAGACTGCCAAAATACGTCGATCGGGATGCCGCCGCGTGGATACCAATAGCCACCGATACGCAACCAATGCGGCTTCATCTCGTTGAACAGCCGCTGGCCGATGCCAACGGTGCAGTCTTCATGAAACGCCGCATGATTGCGGAACGAACCCAAAAACAACTTCAACGATTTGGATTCGACGATGGTCGCATCAGGTGCGTAGTCGATAACCAGATGCGCAAAGTCAGGCTGGGCGGTTACCGGACATAATGACGTAAATTCGGGCACCGCAAAACGTGCCAAATACAGCGAGCCCGCCCTTGGGTTGGGGACATAATCGAGTTGCGCCTCGTTTGGCGAAGCGGGCATTGGGCTTTGTGCGCCCAAGAAGCGGGTGTCTGGTTGGTCGGTCATATCTCTGCGTTTAACCCCTTCACCATCTGTTGCAAACGGCTCGTGTCATTCTGGACCGATATTCACCTTGCGTTCAGTGCGTCTATCCATCACGAGCGCAAAATATCGAGGGAAAGTCTGCTCACATGCGCGTATTAACGGCGCTACCCTATGTTGTCGCCATGCTGACCCTTTGGATGGCTGGTAATGCGGCGTTCGGGCAAGAGGCACTCCCGGAAACGCCGCCCGAATTGCGTGATTTCCGGCTCGATCCCGAGCGCGCCGCGCCACAACAACCACAACCTGAGCAGCCG
>JANLRW010000422.1:0-3986 GCA_031361925.1 Sphingomonadales bacterium | reverse complement strand
CGCAACGGTACCGACGGCCACTGCAAAAGGGCCACCAACCAACCCGAAAAAATTATCTTTCCGGGTCAGATGGTGGCCTCTTGTGATATCCGGCGCGTTCATCGTGCCAGCCTATGCAATAGCCGTTATGGCTTTGCAATCACCGCCGGAACGGTGATTGCCATAGTGCTTACTTCTTGCGCAATTCGTCACGAATTTCGGTGAGCAGATCGACGTCGCTTGGACCAACGGCTGGTGGCGGAATAATCTTGTTTGCTTGGCGCACAATCATGAAGATGACGAATGCGAATATCAAGAAATTGATCACCGTCGTTATCAAATTGCCCCAAGCAAGCACATTTGCGCCTGCAGCCTTGGCCGCGGCTAACGACATGCCCGCAGTCAGCTTTTCAGCGCCGCCAAGCACAACATATTTGCTGCTGAAATCCACACCGCCACCGGTAATCCACGCGATCACTGGCATAATAAGATCATCGGTGACCGACGTAATAATTTTTCCAAACGCCGCGCCGATCAGCACGCCGACGGCCAGATCAAGCACGTTGCCGCGCGCAATAAATTCCTTGAATTCACTAAGCATCATTTTTCTCCCGATTTGAAACCCCTTGATTGCATGACATATTTTTATGACAAACGATAGCAATCATTGCGAAAAATTATTGCGCGCCTTATGTATGTAATACACAGGACATATCGTCCTTACGGAGGAGTGAATTCGATGCGTAGAGATTTTGCAAAATTTCTTTTGGTTCCGGTTGCCGCAGCGTCGCTTGCCGGGTGCGGCATCAACAGCGTTCCAACCGCACAAGAAAACGCCAAAGCCAAATGGGCCGACGTTCAGGCAGCGTTCCAAGAACGCGCCAATCTGGTCCCGAACCTTGCTAATGTCGTGAAGGGCGCTGCCGCGCAGGAGAACAAGACACTCACCGAGGTGATCGAGGCCCGTGCCAAAGCGACTGCGCCCAATATTCAGGTCAATCCAGACGATTTGAGCGATCCTGCCAAAATGGCAGCGTTTCAATCCGCGCAGAACCAATTGTCGGGCAGCCTCTCGCGCTTGCTCGTCTCGGTCGAACAATATCCACAGCTGAAAAGCCAGGAAGGGTATCTGAAGCTACAGGATCAATTGGAAGGTCAGGAAAACCGGGTGCGCATTACACTGCGCGATTATAATGAAGCGGTGCGTCAGTATAACACCACAATCAAGACTTTCCCTGATATCATCGGTGCGAAGGTGATTCACGGTGCAAAGGAAATGGTGCCTTACCAGGCAACAACTGCGGGCGCCGAAGCAGCACCAAAACTTGATATGGCACCGGCGCAATAACCGCGCCCGGTCAGGAAACGAAAATGAACAAGGCCGCTGGCCTTTTGATAGCTGTGCTGTTGGTCCTGACCGGCCAAACGGCATTCGCTCAAACATTCCCCAAACTGACCGGACGCGTGGTCGATCAGGCCAACCTGCTTGACCCGGCGCAAGAGGCAGCTTTGTCTGCCAAGCTGGAGGGGCTGGAAACGCGCACCAAACGGCAGCTTGTCGTGACTACGCTGAATAGCCTCGAAGGTTATGAAATATCCGATTACGGCTACCGGTTGGGCCGCTCCTGGGCTATCGGGCAGGACGGCAAGGGCGAAAGCGAAAAAGACAATGGCGCGATCCTGATCGTCGCGCCGAACGAGCGCAAGATGCGGATTGAGGTCGGCTACGGCCTTGAACCCATACTGACCGACGGGTTATCATCGTCAATTATTCGCAATGACATTACGCCTGCGTTCAAAGCAGGCGACTTTCCCGGCGGAATCAATGCGGGCGTTGACCGGATCGTTACCCAACTCGAGCTGCCTGCCGACGAGGCGGCCAAGATCGCCGCCGAAGCGCAGAACAACCGGCAGCAGGATGAGGGCTTTCCCCTCGGCGCCATCATTTTCATACTTTTCATTATCTTCTTCGTGGTTTTGCCGATCATTCGTTCGATTAACGGCGGTGGCCGCAAACACAGGCGCGGCGGCGTTGGTCCGGTTATCATCTGGGGCGGTAATGACTGGGGCGGTGGCGGTGGCGGCTCATCTTGGGGCGGCGGCGGTTTAGGTGGTGGCGGTGGATTTGGCGGAGGTTGCGGCGGCTTCGGCGGCGGCGGTGCCTCGGGCGGGTGGTAGGATTGATCGATATGCCTCTGCAAAAAGTTAGCCAAGTGACCGAATCTGACCACATGCTGGTGACAGCCGCTATTGCCGATGCGGAGCACCACACCAGCGGCGAAATTGTTACAATCGTAACCGATCTGTCGGATCATTATGAGGATATCGGCTTTGCATGGGCCAGCGCTGCGGCGTTCCTCGCACTATCGCTCTACGCCATTTTTCCAGATTTCTATCTCGGCATTGTCGACTGGATCAGCGGTGGATGGCAGCACGAATATAGCGCTAGCGAACATCTCGCGTTGCTCGTTACAGCGGTAGCGCTTAAATGGGTCGGGGTGTGGCTGATCATGAAATGGATGCCGCTGCGGTTAGCACTCACACCAAAAAATATCAAATTGGCGCGAGTACGCGGCCGTGCGATCAGCCTGTTCAAAGTCGGCACCGAGGCCAAGACTGTCGGTCGCACCGGCGTCTTGCTTTATCTTTCGATGAGGGAGCACCGTGCCGAAATCGTCGCTGATGAGGCTATTGGCGGCAAAGTTGCGCCTGAAGTCTGGGGCGACGCCATGGTCGCATTACTGAGCAGCGTGAAGGCAGGCAGGCCCGGCGAAGGCATGGCAGAGGCGGTGCGCCAGATGGGCCTCGTCCTTGCCGAGCATTTCCCCAAGGGCAGCGAAAACCCGAACGAACTTCCGGACCGATTGATTGAGCTTTGAGTTCAGAACCTGAAGAAATCATGTGGCAGGGCCGCTTCATAACCGCCAAGCGGCGCGGTAATTGGGAATATGTCAGCCGCGCGCGCGGCATTAAGGCCGCAGTGATTTTGGCTGTTGAGGATGGCCATGTGTTGCTCGTCGAGCAATACCGGGTGCCATTAGGGGCGAGCTGCATCGAACTTCCTGCTGGCCTCATAGGCGACCATGATGATGGCGAGGATGCGCTAACCTCGGCCGGGCGCGAACTAGAGGAAGAAACCGGCTACCGGGCGGGTCACCTCGAAATCGTCGGCGAGTTTTTCTCGTCCCCCGGTATGGTCAGCGAGAGTTTCACGCTTGTGCGCGCCACCGGGCTAACGAAAGTCGGCGATGGTGGCGGTGTGGACGGAGAGAATATCACCGTCCATAGGGTTGCGCTGGGCAACTTGCCGTCGTTTGTGCAGACCAAGCGCACCGAAGGCTGCGTCGTCGATGTAAGGTTGCTGATGCTTCCCGGGATGGCGCTTTAGTCTTGCAATGTAGGATTTGATTTGAGAGCATTCGGAAATCCCGCTCTTTGTCAGTGTCGATACCAACCCGCCCGACCGGCAAAGTCGAAAAGACGCGGCGCTTAAAGCAACCAAGGATGCAATCCCGATCCGTTTGACGGTATCTTTTGTCGCTTTAGCGGAAATTGTCAGAGTAGGATTGCAACTTGAGCGTCTTGGGTGGCGTCGGAATGCAGGTCGCGCTGATTCGTTTCTTGGCCGCATAAGCCTGCGCCCCGGCCAGTGTCGGAAAGCTTAGCTGCACTTGCGTTTGCGTGTCGCCCGAACCCGCCCAGCCCATCAGCGGATCGGCCTTGCGCTGCTCACCGGGCACGAATTCCAGCACCCACTCATCAGTGCGAGCCTTGCCCGATTGCATGGCGTTTTTCGGGCGTTGATAGATGCGTGCGGTCATGCAGTGTCTTTGCCCGAACCGATGCGGGGTCGTCAAGCGCTCCGGGTTTGGGCTTTCTTTGTTTTTAAGCTCGCAATGCTATCCCACGGTGCCTCGGGCCAATTATGTTTAGGATAACGCCCACGCATTTCTTTGGCGACATCATGCCAACTGCCGCGCCAGAATTCGGGAAGGTTGCGCGTGGTC
>JANLRW010000411.1:0-1509 GCA_031361925.1 Sphingomonadales bacterium | reverse complement strand
TTGAATATTATGGGCCGGGTCTGGCGTCGCTTTCGCTGGCCGACCGCGCAACGCTTGCCAACATGGCGCCAGAATATGGCGCGACTTGCGGCTTTTTTGGGATTGATGAAAAAACGCTCGATTATCTCCGCCTGACGGGGCGCGACGAGGACCAGATTGCCTTGGTCGAGGCTTATGCCAGGGAGCAGGGCCTTTGGGCTTATGCGGACATGGCGGACCCGATTTTCACCGACACGCTCTCGCTCGATATGGCGACCGTGGTGCCTTCGCTTGCTGGCCCCAAGCGTCCGCAAGACAAGGTTATCCTAACTGAGGTCGACAATGTGTTCAACGACGACCTATCGGCGGTTTACAAGCATGACGGTGCCAAACGCGTTGCGGTTGAGGGCAAGGACCACGATATTGGCGACGGCGACGTGGTGATCGCGGCGATTACGTCATGCACTAACACCTCGAACCCAAGCGTTCTGGTGGCCGCTGGTCTGGTGGCACGCAAAGCCAATGCGTTCGGTTTGCGGCCCAAGCCTTGGGTGAAGACGTCGCTAGCGCCGGGTTCGCAGGTAGTGACGGATTATCTTGACCGTGCTGGCCTCACCGCCGATCTCGACGCGGTGGGCTTCAACTTGGTCGGCTATGGCTGCACGACCTGTATCGGTAACTCCGGCCCGCTGGCCGAGCCGATTTCGAAGGCGATTAACGGCAATGACATCGTTGCTGCGTCGGTGATTTCGGGCAACCGCAACTTCGAAGGCCGCGTGTCGCCTGACGTGCGCGCGAACTTCCTGGCCTCGCCGCCGTTGGTGGTCGCCTATGCGCTCAAGGGCACGGTGACCGAGGATTTCACCACCACGCCGATTGGTCAGGCGACCGACGGGACCGACGTGTATTTGAAGGATATCTGGCCGACCAATCAGGAAGTGCATGACGTCATGACCGCAAACATCGACCGCTCGATGTTCACCGCGCGCTATGCTCATGTCTATGAAGGCGACGCGCATTGGCAGAAAATCCAGGTCGAAGGCTCGGACACCTATCAATGGCGCGCCGGCTCGACCTATGTCGCCAACCCGCCCTATTTCGAGGGCATGAGCATGACCCCCGCGCCGGTGATGGATATTATCGAAGCCAAGCCGCTGGCGATCCTCGGCGATTCGATCACCACCGATCATATTTCACCCGCCGGTTCAATCAAAGCCGACTCGCCAGCCGGAAAGTTCCTTATGGAACATCAGGTTAGCAAGGCCGACTTCAACAGCTATGGCGCCCGCCGCGGCCACCACGAAGTCATGATGCGCGGCACCTTCGCCAATATCCGCATCAAGAACGAAATGGTTCCGGGCATCGAAGGCGGCATGTCGAGCTATAATGGCGAAACCATGCCGATTTACGACGCCGCGATGAAGCACAAAGCCGACGGTACGCCGCTCGTCGTCATCGCTGGCAAGGAATATGGCACCGGCTCAAGCCGCGACTGGGCAGCAAAGGGCACCAACTTGCTCGGCGTCCGGG
>JANLRW010000005.1:0-6688 GCA_031361925.1 Sphingomonadales bacterium | reverse complement strand
TTTGCGGCGGTAGCGGGCGGCATCGGCTAGCGCTGGGTCAAAATAGACCAACGCCTCTGCGCCCATGCCTCCGTTTTTTACAAATCCGAAACTCAGGACATCAACTCCTGCGCGCGCCGTAGCCTCTGCAGGATGACAGCCGAGCGACGCGATCGCATTGCCAAATCGCGCTCCATCCATATGCAGGCCAAGGCCGTGCTGCTTGCACAATGTCGAAAGCGCCGCCACTTCGGCGGGCGTGTAAACCAATCCATATTCGGTCGCGTTGGTGATCGACAAAGCCGCCGCCTGCACCTGATGCACATCGTTCCGGATCGAGCCGAGCATGTCCGAAACCGTTTCGGGCGCAACCTTCGCCCCGCTACCCTCTACCAGAATCAGCTTCGCCCCGCCGGTGTAGAAACCCGGTGCGCCGCATTCATCGACTTCGATATGGGCCTCGTTATGGCAAATGATGCCTTGGTGCGGCTGGCATAATGATGTCAGCGCAAGGCAATTGGCGGCAGTTCCGGTCGCAACCCATAACACCGCAACATCGCATTCGAATAATTCGCCAAAGCGTGCATCCAGCTGCGCGCTCCACCCATCACCATCATAAGCGGTGTCTACTTGGTTGGCATCGGCAATCGCCTGCATCACTTTAGGGTGCACCGGGGCGGCATTATCGGAGAAAAAACGCATGGATGCGCACAAGGCGAAATGCTGCCGTGGGTCAAGCAATTATCACAGAACTGGTGCTGCTGGGGAGGATTGAACTCCCGACCTCGTCATTACCAATGACGCGCTCTACCACTGAGCTACAGCAGCCTGCACCGAAGGTGCGGCCCTATGCGAAGACTGGTCCATGTTGTCAAGCGGCTTGCGCTGCGCCCGCGCATTTGGCATTTGTTCCGCGATGGCAAAAGACGCAGCAGACAAGGATCGGATAAAAGCCGAGCGGCTGCGCGAGGCTTTGCGCGCGAATTTGCGCCGCCGCAAAGCGACACCCAGTGCGGCCCAGTCATCCAAAGCGCCTTCCAACGGTAAATCTGAGCTTTAATTATCGCTGCCAGTCCGTTTCATCGCGGCACAGTCGGCGGGCTGTCGTTATTACGGGTCGGTTTGCGCTAACAATCGCACCTCGGGTCTGGCATAGCCTAGCGATGGCACCTGCGCATCACGAACTGACACCCAAGTTGCTGAACGCACTTTATACCGAAGCGATGTTGCTTGCCGACGAAGCGCGGTCCTATTTCGACCGCGACCAGATTGGCGGAAACCTGTCGCCGGAAATTTCCGTCGCATTTTCCTGCGAATCGTTGAAAGTCACGACCCGGCTGATGCACAGCATTGCGTGGTTGCTGAACCAAAAGGCGTTTCGCGCCGGCGAGCTGTCCCATTTCGAAGTGGGCAGCGATGCGCGTGATCTCGGTTATGCCCCAGCCAGCGATAGTTACCAAGTTAGTCGCTTCTCCGATGAGGCGCAGACGCTGATCACGGCAAGCGAAGACTTATATTTCCGGCTGCAACGCTTCAGCGGCAAAATGCGCGCTGAGGCCGTCGATGTGCCGGAGCCACATCATATGATCGAGCGCCTCCGCGCTTCGTTTTAGTCGGTCCTGACCCTAAGCGTCGAACTGCAAGCTGGCCAAACGGGCGTAAAGCCCACCGGCTGCACTCAAGGTTACGTGATCGCCTTCTTCGACAATTTTGCCCTGATCCATCACGATAATCCGGTCTGCCGACCGCACCGTTGCCAGACGGTGTGCAATCACGATCGTCGTCCGGTCCCGCATTAAATGGTCGAGCGCATCCTGCACCAGCTTTTCGCTTTCGGCATCGAGCGCGCTGGTCGCTTCATCAAGCAGCAATATCGGGGCCTGACGCAACACCGCCCGCGCAATCGCAATCCGTTGGCGCTGCCCGCCCGACAGCCGAGCGCCGCCTTCGCCCAAATAGGTATCAAGGCCTTGGGGCAATTCGCGCAGAAAATTGGCCGCATTGGCCTGTTCAGCGGCGGCCCAGATCGCTTCGTCATCGGCCAGCCAGTTGCCGTAGCGTAGATTGTCCCGTGCCGACGATGCAAACAGCACCGTCTCCTGCGGCACATAGGCCATACGCTCGCGGATTTCCGCCGGGTCAGCGCTGGTGAGCGCCACCCCGTCCACGCGGATTACCCCGCCCTCGGGATCGTAGAAGCGTTGCACGAGTTGGAATAACGTCGATTTGCCCGCGCCAGACGGACCGACTACGGCGACGGTTTCGCCGGGATTCACCTTCAGCGTGAAACTATCCAGCGCTGCTACCTCTGGGCGGGTCGGATAGCGGAAGCGGACGGCTTCGAAGCTAACCTGCCCGCGTGGCGGCTGTGGGAGTGCCACAGGCTTGGCTGGCGGCGCGATATCGGGCTGCGCTGCAAGCAGTTCGGCCAAGCGCCCCGACGCACCGGCCCCGCGCACCAAATCGCCGTAAACTTCGGTCAGCGCGCCAAATGCGCCTGCGACCAAGCCGCCGGTCAGAACGAACGCCGCAATGGTGCCGCCGGTCAGGCGTCCCTCGATAACGTCGATTGCGCCCTTCCACATTAACAACGTGATCGCGCTAAAGATAAGCGCCATGACAATTGCGGTCATAAATGCACGAAGGCGGATGCGTTTTTTTGCGGTGCTGAACGTTGCCTCGACGCTACCGCTGAATCGTTCGCCTTCGCGGCTTTCTTGTCCGAATGCTTGGACGATCCGCATGGCACCAAGCGTCTCGGCGACCATCGCACCGACATCGGCGATCCGGTCCTGGCTGGCACGCGAGGCCGACTGCAGCTTTCGCCCAATAAGCACGATCGGGATCACGATAACCGGGATCGCGATCAACAAGCCGATGGCCAACTGCGGCGCGAGCGTGAATAAATAGACCACGCCGCCGATGCCCATTACGATGTTACGCAAAGCGACCGACACCGTGGTGCCCACGACCTGTTCAATGACCGCTGTATCGCTGGTCATCCGGCTGGCGATTTCTGCTGGGCGGTTCTCTTCAAAAAAGGCAGGGCTTTGCCGCAACAGGTTGCGGTTCACCGCCAAGCGGATATCGGCAACGGTGCGTTCACCAAGCCATGACACGAAATAAAAGCGGAATGCCGTCGCCACCGCCATCACCGCGACGATCATCAGCAGATATTCGAACCAGCGCGCGATATTGTCGGGGTCGCCGCCTGCAGCAAAGCCGCGGTCGATGACCAGCCGGAAACCAGCCGGTATCGCCAGCGTCGCGAGTGCCGCAACGGTAAGTGCGAGCAACGCGAACATAATCTGCTTGGGATACGCCGATGTATGCTGCCAAACCATCCTTAGATTTCCGAGTTTTTTCGGGGTAGCCGGGATGTTGTCGGGTTGGATTGATGGTGTTTGGACTTCTATTTTATCGTTCATGGCGACCGACTAGCAGGCACGGCTGCGCGTAACAACGCCCGAAAAATGGGCTACTAGTTAAATTAGTTGCAATTTGATATGGTGCAGCGCACAAAACGCGCATATATGAGGGGCGCAGCGGCCCCAAAACGATTAAACACGCGCCGGGTGAGCACGGCAACGGGGGCTATTACATGCTGTATACCGGTTACGAAATTCAGAAAAATTGGCTGGCGGGCGCAAGCTATTTGGCGCAGCTGCAGGCCGATTGGTTGAATAGCGCGGCCAATCCATTGTCTTATTTGGGCGTCGGATCGGTTGTTGCCTCGGCACTTGATGTGTTCGCGCACGTTGCAATGGCGCGCGGCAAGCCAGACTTTGGTCTTGGTGTAACGACGATCAAAGGCAAGCCAGTTGCAGTGACCGAGAAGATCGAACTCCGCAAGCCATTTGGCCAGCTTAAGCACTTCATCCGTGACGGTGCGCCTGCCGACCAACCGAAGCTGCTGATCGTTGCCCCGATGTCGGGCCATTATGCAACGCTGCTGCGCGGGACGGTCGAGCGCATGTTGCCCGGCCATGACGTTTACATCACCGACTGGCGCGACGCGCGCGACGTGCCGCTGAAGGATGGCACGTTCGACCTTGATGATTATGTCGACTATCTGATCGAATTCCTCGAACATATCGGGCCGGACGCACATATGCTTGCGGTGTGTCAGCCATCGGTGCCGTGCTATGCCGCCGCCGCCGTCATGAGCGCGGCCACGCACCCCTGCCGCCCGAAAACGCTGACGATGATGGGTGGCCCTATCGACACCCGTGAGGCACCGACGGCGGTCAACACGCTGTCGACGCAGCGCCCGCATTCGTGGTTCCAGCAAAATGTCATCGCGACCGTTCCCGCGAATTATCAGGGGTCAGGACGTAAGGTATACCCCGGGTTCTTGCAGCTTGGCGGCTTTATGACGATGAACCTCGGCAACCATATGAACAGCCACTGGGAAATGTTCAAACATCTGGTCGTCGGTGACGATGAAAGTGCCGACGCCACCAAAGAGTTTTACGACGAGTATCGCTCGGTTTGCGACATGACCGCCGAATTTTATCTGCAAACCGTGGATGTTGTGTTCCAGCGGCACTTGCTACCCAAAGGGGAGATGATGCACCGCGGTAAGCTGGTTGATCCCAAAGCCATTACCGACATCGCGATACTCGCCATCGAAGGTGAGCGGGATGATATCAGCGGCGTCGGCCAGACCAAATCGGCATTGACGATTGCGACCGATCTTCCCGACACCCACAAAAAATATCACCTGGCACCCGAAGTCGGTCATTACGGCATCTTCAACGGCAGCAAATGGCGCGACAAAATTGCGCCAGTGGTCGAGGACTGGATCGCTGCGCATTCCTAAAATCGGTGTTGGAGCCCAAGTAAGTAGGCGACCCAGATCGCGGCTCCAAACCACAATGATATGATTGCAGCTGCGGCAATCTTGCTGACGGGGCGGATGCTTGCTGCCCGTGCCAATTCTAGATTGCGCGAAAAAATTTGCGGTGGCACCAGCTTGCAGAAAAGCCAGATCGCCGCTGGTATGAGGACCGCATCATCGAGCAGTCCGATAACCGGAATAAAATCGGGGATCAGGTCGACCGGCGATAGTGCGTAACCCGCAATTGCTAGAGCAAAAATCCTAAGCGGCCAGCCGAGTTCCGGGTCGCGCGCGCATAGCCACACTGTGTGTGCCTGCACTTTGATATTATGGACTATTGTCCGCAGAAATTTCATGTCATGTCCAATATATGACTTTACGCATAACCGCCACGGTTGAACGCTGGCCGGTCGCCGGCCAGTTCGTCATCGCGCGCGGGGCCAAGACATATGTCGATGTGCTGGTGGTAGCAGCCACTGACGGCACCCATGTTGGGATGGGTGAGGGCACCGCGATCTATTACCGCGGTGAAAGCGCCGAAAGCTGTTTGGCGCAGGTTGAAACGGTCATTGCTGATCTGGAGCCATTGGACGCGGACGCCGCGCGTGGGTTGCTCCAAGTCTTGTTGCCGCCCGGTGCCGCGCGTAATGCGCTTGATTGTGCATTATGGGACTTGGCGGCAAAAACGGCGTGTAAGCCGCTTTGGCAATATGCAGGCCTAACTGCCGAATTGCAGTCTGTGGTTACCGCCTACACCATTTCACTGGGCGAAGCAGCAGTCATGGAAGCCGGTGCAGTGGCGGCGGTCGCCAACGGCTATAGCTTGCTTAAGCTGAAACTGACCGGCGACGGGGACCGTGAGCGTGTGGCAGCAGTGCGGGCAGGGGCGCCTCGCGCGCGATTGATTGTCGATGCCAATGAAAGCTGGGGCCAGTTCGATATTGCAGCCCAGGTCAACGCGTTGGCGGCACTCGGCGTTGAAATGATCGAACAGCCGGTGCCCGCTGGTCAGGATCAGGCGCTCTCGGGTCTTAACGCCCCTCTGCCGTTACTTGCCGACGAAAGCTGCCACACCGCCGATGATGTTGCCCGGCTTGCGCCTTATTATGATGGCGTCAATATCAAGCTCGACAAAGCGGGTGGGCTTACCGAGGCGATGAAGATTGCCGACGCGGCGGAAGCGGCGGGCATGAAAATCATGGTTGGCTGTATGTTGTCGACCAGCCTTGGCATTGCGCCCGCCTTTGTCTTGGCGCAGCGCGCGCATTGGGTTGATCTGGACGGCCCGGCGTTGCTCGCGAAGGACCGCGAATGCGGCTTTCGCTTTGCGGGCGGGAAAATCCGCCCGCCCGCCTGATGCCTCAAAATGCTACTTCGGCAACCTTGTCCTTGTAATCTTCCTTGGGGTCGATACCCATCAGCGTCTTGATACCGGCAACGATGCTCGAAGCGTCGATCCAGATTTCAGCTTTTTCGGGGTCGAGCTTAATCAAAGCGATTTTGGGATCTTCTTTGCCGTCATACCAAGCCGCGACAAAGCGGTTCCACAGCCGGTCGATGGTGGCGTGGTCCTGCGTCGCGCTCAGCGTTCCGTGAACGGTCGCCCAGACATCATGACCCTTTGATGCGAAATGCGCCATCGCCCGATCACCGCCCTTGATCTGCTGATACAGCCCGCCGTCGGTCGACGTGAAAAACCAGATCGGGCCGTGATAATCATCACCGTCCTGGCCTTCATCATCGAGCTGCGCCGTCATCGGACGGGCATGGCCGTCTTCACCTTCGGCTAGCCCCAGGAACATCGTCCTGTCGGACTTAAGCGCTTTCCAGAATTTTTGTTTGATCTCGGTATCGTTCGTCATTGCTCGT
>JANLRW010000373.1:0-2177 GCA_031361925.1 Sphingomonadales bacterium | reverse complement strand
GGTCCTAGCCCGCGCGCTGAATGTCCGCGGCCTCATGAACACCCAATTCGCGGTCAAGGACGGCGAAGTCTACCTCATCGAAGTCAACCCGCGCGCCAGCCGCACGGTGCCCTTCGTCGCCAAGGCCATTGGTGCGCCCATTGCCAAAATCGCCGCGCGCGTGATGGCGGGCGAGAAGCTGAAAGACTTGCCGCCGATTAACCTCGACATCGACTATATCGCGGTCAAGGAGGCCGTCTTCCCGTTCGACCGTTTCCCTGGCGTCGATCCAGTGTTGTCGCCCGAGATGAAATCCACCGGTGAAGTCATGGGCATCGACAAGGATTTCGCCACCGCCTTCGCCAAAAGCCAGATCGGCGCGCGGATGCCGCCGCCGATGTCGGGCAAGCTGTTCGTTTCGGTCAAGGACAGCGACAAGGCCGTCATTGCGCCCGCCGTTCGCCAAGTCATCGAATGCGGCTTTACCGTCTGTGCGACCGGCGGCACGGCGGACTATCTGCTCGCCCAAGGTATCGAGGTCGAACGCGTGAACAAGGTCGCTCAAGGCCGCCCGCATATCGTCGACAAAATCAAGGACGGCGAAATCCAGTTGATTTTCAACACCACCGAGGGCTGGCAGAGCCTGAAGGACAGCGAAGAAATCCGCCGTTCGGCGCTGGTTGGCAAGGTCTCGCAATACACAACGGCGGCGGGCAGTGTCGCGGTCGCACAGGCGATTGCGTCGCTCCAGCAACGCCCGCTTGAAGTTCGGCCACTTCAGGACTATTATTAAAGTAGCAGTATCTTTCCCCCAATTTTGAACTGCATGCCGGATGGAGCGTAAGGCCCCGCCGGTAGGGACTTTTTTGACGTTAGGACCGTTGCTCATGGCGAGCTTTGAAAAATATCCGATGTTGGCCGAAGGCTATGAGAAGCTGACCACCGATTTGAAACGCCTCCGTGAAGAGCGCCCGGTGATTGTGGACGCAATAGAAGAGGCGCGTGCCCACGGCGATCTGTCGGAAAATGCTGAATATCATGCTGCCAAGGAACGCCAAGGCCAGGTCGAAGCGACGATCAATGAGATCGAAGACAAAATCGGCCGTGCGCAGATTATTGATCCGCTGACATTGTCGGGCGACAAGATCGTGTTCGGCGCGACGGTTACGTTGATGGACGAGGATGACAAACCCATCCGCTATCAGCTTGTGGGGGAAACCGAAGCCGACGCCAAGGTAGGCCGAATTTCGTATAATTCGCCTTTGGGCCGCGCGCTTATCGGGCGCGTGGTTGAGGACGAGGTCGAGGTTACCGTGCCGTCAGGTGACAAATTCTACCTTGTTTCCAAAATAGAGTTCGTTTGACCTGACCATGCGCTTTCCGCGCGGCCCCGTCACGAATGTGCTGGTTGCACTGAATGTCGCGATAGCGGCAGTGTTGTTGGTGCCGATATGGTGGCAGCACGCCGTTATAATCGGTGGTCTTTTCCCCGCCCGTTTCGGTGTTGGCGCGGATGCATTTTCAGGCTTTAACATCATGGTTCCGGCGATACTAACGCCAATCACGGCCGCATTTTTGCATGGCGGCGTAATGCACGTTGTGCTTAATATGTTAATGCTGCTTCTCATCGGCAAAATGGTGGAGCGTGTGCTTGGTGGGGGAATGTATCTTTTGCTATACTTTATTGGCGCGTATGCTGCGGCATTGGCAGAATATATCGCCGCACCGGCTTCGATGACGCCGATAATTGGCGCAAGCGGCGCGATTTCGGCGGTGATCGGCGCTTACGTTATCCTTTTCCCGAACAAGCAGCCTAAAAACTGGGGACCTATTCCAGCGTCTGTTGCGCGGCCACTGCATTTGCTAGTCGCTTGGGCAGCGCTGAACCTCGCTATCGGATTTGTTGCGCCAGGGATGGGGATCGCGATCTGGTCGCACATTGGCGGGTTCATCGCGGGATTGTTGCTCGTGCGTCCGCTCTTGCTGTGGCGCTACCGCAAGGCTTGAGAGGGGTTACTCGGGCTGCAAAAGTTTATGCAGGTGGACCACAACATATTTCATTTCGGCATCATCGACGGTCCGTTGTGCCGCGCTGCGCCACGCTTCTTCGGCGCTGGCATAATTCGGAAACATGCCGACAATGTCCAATTTTTCTAGGTTGGTAAAATCAAGCGTTTGCGGGTCCGTTACCCGGCCAC
>JANLRW010000349.1:0-11309 GCA_031361925.1 Sphingomonadales bacterium | reverse complement strand
GTGAGTTCGCCCAGCGTGTAGAGCTCGGCAAACTGCGCTTCGTCATTGGCGTCGGCGATTGAGCCGGGGCGCAGGCCATCGCCAAGCGAATAGGCGATGTCATAGGCCTTCATGATTTCGGTGATGTCGTCGAAATGTTCGTAGAGGAAGCTTTCCTTGTGATGCGCGAGGCACCATTTCGCCATGATGCTGCCGCCGCGCGACACGATGCCAGTCACGCGTTTGGCGGCGAGCGGCACGTAAGGCAGGCGGACGCCCGCATGGATGGTGAAATAATCGACGCCCTGTTCGGCTTGCTCGATCAGGGTATCGCGGTAGATTTCCCAGGTCAGGTCTTCGGCGACGCCGCCGACCTTTTCCAGCGCCTGATAGATCGGCACGGTGCCGATGGGGACGGGCGAGTTGCGGATGATCCATTCGCGGGTGTCATGGATATTGCGGCCGGTCGACAGGTCCATGACGGTGTCCGCGCCCCAGCGGATCGACCAGACCATCTTGTCAACCTCGGTGGCAACGTCGGATGCGACCGCGCTGTTGCCGATGTTGGCGTTGATCTTGACGAGGAAGTTGCGGCCGATGGCCATCGGTTCGCTCTCGGGGTGGTTGATGTTGTTGGGGATGATCGCGCGGCCCCTTGCGATTTCGTCGCGGACAAACTCTGGTGTGACGTAATCGGGGATTTCCGCGCCAAAGCTTTCGCCGTCGCGGATGTAGCTGGCGAGGCGTGCGCGGCCCAGATTCTCGCGTTCGGCCACATATTCCATTTCGGGAGTGATAATGCCTTTGCGGGCATAGTGCATTTGGCTGACGTTCGCGCCGGGCTTCGCACGCAGGACGGTTTTGCGGACATTGGGGAACGGCGCGACGCCGCCGCTGCGGTCGGGGCCGAGCTGGCCGTTATCTTCGGGGCGGACTTCGCGTTGCGTGATTTCCTCAACATCGCCGCGAGCGCGTATCCAGTCGCTGCGAATTTCGGGGAGGCCCATGTTGATATCGATGCGCGCGTCGGCGTCGGTGTAAGGGCCGCTGGGGTCATAGACGCGAACAGGGGCATCGTCGCAACTCGGGTCGAGATAAATCTCGCGCATCGCAACGCGGCGTTCGCCGACATAGATTTTCTTGCTGCCGCGAATAGGTCCACTGGTGACGCCTATTTCGGTGCGTGCGGGGATGTCTGCCATGTTAAGCGCTCCTGTTCTGAGAAAGTTGATCGACAGCCCAATCGAAGCATTCTTTCACATTTTGTTGATGAGCGATAAAATCGTCAAACGGAAGTGCCGGTTTGCGTAACTCGATCAGCGTCTGCGCCAAACGAGCCGCTGCTATCGTGATTGCATCATCGCTTGGTTTGATACTAGCCATATGCTTCACTCCATTTTTACCGGAGCAAGGATGGCGGATGGGCTTCAACCGCTCCCTCCCTCCGCCGGTAAGTCCTTGAGAGATTCAAGGGGCCGGATCAGGTTCAGCGGGTCGCGGGCATTGCAGCACCGCCTCTCAGTCGTTCGACTCCCCGGGGATGTTGACGGTCTAGCCCCGTTGGCGCACCCTGTCCAGCATGACTGAAACGGACTTCGACGCCTTGCTCGCCAACATTCGCGCATGTCGGCATTGCGAACCATTTTTACCGCACCGCCCGCGCCCTGTCGTGCAAGCCGGGTCAACCGCTGGCGTCCTCATTATCGGCCAGGCACCGGGCGCACGCGTGCAAGCGTCGGGTATTCCGTGGGATGACGCCAGCGGCGACCGCCTGCGGGACTGGACGGGGTTGAAATCTGCCATGTTCTACAATGCCGAAAAGGTTGCGATGATGCCGATGGGGTTCTGTTTCCCAGGGACAGGCAAAACAGGTGATTTACCACCGCGCAAGGAATGCGCGCCGCTTTGGCATCATCGCTTGCGGGCCGAGTTACCTGATGTGAGCCTCACCCTTCTCGTCGGCCAATATGCGCAGGCGCGCTATTTGCCGCCGAACCTGAAACAATCAATGACCGACGCAGTACGGCGGTTCGCCGACGCACCGGATGGGCTGTTTCCACTGCCACATCCCAGTTGGCGAAGCACTTTATGGATGCGCAAAAACCCATGGTTTGAAACGGATGTATTACCCGTTCTGAAGCACCGGATTGCGAAGCTTACAGATTGACCGCCTCAACTTAGTGGAAGTGCGACGACAGCTTAGGCAACGCCTTGTCGGGCAGGCCCTTGTCCAGCGCCATTTGCAGCGCGTAGAAACATTCCGGATCAATCGCCGATCCAACGTCTGCCGCCATGATGTGCAGCGCTTCGTCAACCGGCATCGCAGCGCGATAGGGCCGGTCGGCGGTTAGTGCGTCGAAGATATCCGCAACCGTTATAATCCGCGATTCGATTGAGATGCTGCGCGCATCTAGGCCCAGCGGATAGCCCTTGCCGTCGAGCCGTTCATGGTGCGACCCAGCGATCAGCGCCATGTCGTGCATCACGCCGATCTGACCGAGGATATGCGTCGTATGGTCGGCATGTTCGCGCATTTCGCGCCATTCTTCGGCGTTCAGCGGACCCGGTTTTTCGATGATCGCGCTGCTGACACCCAGTTTTCCAACATCATGCAAAATCGCGGCGCGGCGCAGGCGACGACGGTCGGCGTCGGCAAAGCCCAAGAACGCGGCGATGGCGTCGGCGTAGGAACCAACCCGCTCACTATGCCCGCTGGTGAAGCTGCTTTTGGCGTCGATCACTTGGCCAAAGGCATCGGCGATATCGTCGAGATAATCTTCGTCGACTTCGACACGCTGCGTCGCGGGTTCAAGCGCGAACAGGTCTTGCGCGATGGTGCCGGATTCGAGCGCGGTCCAGAACACCGGCGTTGCTGCCAGCCGAAGAAATGTCTCCGCCAGCTTTGGATCGAGCCAGCTCCCGCTGCGCCGCATGATCTCGGCAAGCGCGGCATTCGCACCACCCGTCATGTAAAACACGTCAGCAATCTGCGCCAGCAAGGCGATCCGCCCGCCGATATGGATATCTTCGCCCGATATGCCGAGCGGCAGCCCCGAACCGTCCCAATGCTCGTCAAGATGCGCGATGGCTTGGGCAACATCGTCTGAAAAGCGCAACTGCCGGGCGATGTCTGCACCGCGTGTGCAGCGCGTATCCATTATGTCGGTCATGATCTCGCCTGCATTGGCGAGCAAATTGGCGACCGCTTCACCGCGGGTCTCGGCATCGGCGTCAACGCCGACTTTGGTCATGACGAATTCACCGAAGTCCTCAGGGTTCGGGCCAATCAGCTTGAAATCGCGCTTGAGGTCGCGGTCGTTGCCGACGAACATTTCGGTTACGCGCGCCGCATTGACGCTGCATCCCAAGTCTTTGAGCAGCACCGCGTAATAGACATCGCGCAAGGCCGCGCCATCAAGGCCAATCGCCTGTGCAAGCTTCGTCCCGATCCAGCACGCGCGGATGCTGTGCCCTGCGGGCTGCCCTTCGGTCAGGTCGAGCGCGTAGCTGAAAGCCGATAATATTTCCGAGAGGCTGGTCTCGCTGCCTACATCAATCCGGAAATCGAGCTGCGGTGACTGGAACATGCTTATGCGCCTCTGACATTGGAGGTGCAAAATAGCCGCAATCGCGTTGCCAATTGGTTAAGAAACGGGTGCTTTAGAAGGTGTAACTAACCCCAGCCGCCAAAAACCACTGGTCGGCGTCGCCGCGGATCGAGGTTACCGGTGAACGTTTGGCATCGCCGGTCAATCGTGAATAGCTGACCAATCCAAACGTAGCCCAACCCCCGTCACGCGCATCGCCGGACAGGTCAACACCGCCAAGCAGGCTGGCACCATAGCTTTTCCAGCCACTTCCTGCGTTATAGACGGGCAATCCGCTCGCCGCACTGCCTGCTGCGTCGATGCTAAAATAGGTGCTGCTATAGTCATTATCGGTGTGAACCGCCGATACGCTAAGATTGGTGAAAATTGCGGTCGACAGCGGCGTTGAATAGCTGATCGTTGGGGTGATCAAACGCCCACGGTGCGCTTTGGCCACATCCCATTGGATGTCACCCGAGACCGTCAATGTGTCATAAGGATTAAGCACAGCGCCGAACGAGACACCTGCAGTCGCGCCGACTTCAACCGCAACATCGAGTTTACCCAAAGAACGCACCACGGGGTCTTTGATGTTATTATTGCGGTCAAGCCGGACCCGCACCAGCGGCCCAGCCAGAAACTTGATGCTGCTGTCGCTTTTGCTATCAGGAATCAGATCGACATACAGACCGGGCCCGCGCGCGCCAAAGTCGAAACCGCCGATTGAACCTTGTGCCAAGGGCGCAGGGAACGCGATGTAATCGTCCGATCCCTCATAGCTCGGACCGTAACCAACGCCGATGCCGACGGTGACCCAATCACCGGCAAATACACCTCGATCAGGCGCGTTTGCCTTGGCACTTTCCGCATCCGTAGCTTGAGCGAAAACCGGCGCAGCAGCGGCACCGAGATACAGCGCAGCCAAAGCAGCGAGCGAACGAACAGATTTCATCTAAATTTTCCCCAATGTCATATTCCGGTTAAACACCGGACTCGGCTATTGGTTCCGTAACCGCACGATTTGCGCGGTTTACAGCATATATTTCATCTTCACCAGCTGCCGGGTATCGGCGTCAGGCATGACAAAGGCAGCGCTCTTGAACTTGGGCGGGCCGGTGACCACGGCGGGGTTGCGTGAAAAGCCGAAACCTTCCTTGGGCAGGAAAACCGCCATGTCCATTTTGTCATTGGCGTTTTCGTCGTGCAGCAGCGCCAGCGCATAAGTGCCTTCAGGCATACCGCTAAATTTTACCGAACCGGCATTGCGCGCCGCGACGCGAGCGCGGTGGCTTTTGGGGTCCTTGCTGCAATCGGGGAAATATTTGGGGTTGGCGGTAACGCAAACCAGCACATTACCTTTCATGCTGCGCAAGCCCGACACGCTGACATCAAGCGTGGCTGCGGGTTCGCTGGCGTTCGCTGCGATCGCGCTCAAAGCTGCCAAGCCCAAGGTCAGTCCCGCAAATTTTGTCCCAAAACCTGAAATATAAGCCATAATTTCCCCGATATGTGTCGTGATGTTTCTGGTGATGTGTTGCTGTTATCAGCCAATTCCCTAATTTGCCGTTAACCATGAAACGCGGAAACATCTCCCACCCGATATGATTGGCGATGCCCATAACTGTCATCACCGTTAATACAAGCGCCACAGCCCCGACATGAACGGGTATGGTGAACACCAGAGCAGGGATAATTACCGCGCCAGTCAGTGCCTCCCACGGGTGGAACGCCATTGCTGCCCACGCGGTCGGCGGTCGGCTTTCATGATGGACGGAATGCGCCAGCTTGAACCAATATGGCCGGTGCATCAGCCGGTGGGTCCAGTAGAACCAGGTGTCGTGCGCGAAAAGATACACAAACACCGAGAGCGGCAAATACCAGAGCGGATAATCGGCGACATTACGGTAGATGAGTGTCCAGCCCTGATTGTCCCACCCCCATGCGACAATGCCTGCCGGGACACCGTAGATCACGGCACTGGCGAGGCTCCATTTGATCTCGCGGCGCATCTGCGCATCGAGACCTGCGTACAGACCGGGATGCAGGACACTGGTTGCCCAAGCGAATATGCCACTCGTCAGCAGATAGCGTAGGCCGACAATCACGGTCATCGCAATTGCGGAGAGGACGATGGCGAGGCTGGTTTCCATAGACTGGCGATATAGCCCTGTTTGCGGCTCTGTCCAACCGCTGCTCCATCGGGCGATGTTTAAATACCAACCGCCATTAAGGATCGGCGCGCAAACGTGACGCTTGAATGGTCAGGATGACTTCGAGTCCGTCTTTATGCCAATACCGTTCGAGCTTGCCGCCGAGTTGATCGTTGATGCTTATGTCCGACAGTTGCGTTCCAAACCCACCTTCATCTGTCGGCTGTATTACTGGCGGCCCGCCATGTTCCTGCCAGCGGATTACGACATTGTCAGCGTCGCTCGTTATGACGATTTCGACCGAGCCGTCAAAGTCCGACAGCCCGCCATATTTTACTGCATTGGTTGCCAGTTCGTGAATGACCAACGCAATCGGCGTCGCGCTGCGTTCGTCAATGCGGACATCGTCACCAGTGATACTGATCCGCCCGTCGTCGAGCGAACGATAAGGGCTGAGCAATTCGGACATCATCCCCTGAAGGCCCGTAAATTGCGAATAGGGCCGCGATTGGCTGCTATGTGGGCGGGCAAAATCATGCGCACGGCCCAAGGCAGAGATCCGTCCGGCCAGCCGGTTACCGAATTCTTCGTTGGCCGGGTCGCGATAGGTGGAAAGCCCGATCAGGCCGCCGATGACTGCAAAAATATTCTTGATCCGGTGGCTTAGCTCTTGGCTCAACAACTCGTTTTGCTGGGCATTGCGTTTCGCCTCGTCAATGTCGGTGCATGTTCCGATCCAGCGGATTATGTTGCCCTGCTCGTCACGAACGGGCAACGCGCGGCCCAATGTCCAGCGATATTCACCGCTGTTGTGGCGAAGGCGATATTCGACTTCATAGGGCTCGCCGGTTTCAAGACTATGTCGCCAGCGACGCCACGTATCCGGTTGATCATCGGGGTGGAACATCCCTGCCCAGTGATCACCATCAGTCGAACCGACCGGCACACCGGTGAATTCATACCACTGCGCATTGTAATAATCATGATAGCCGTCGGGCCGCGTCGACCAAACCATATGCGGCATCGCGTCGGTCAGGACGCCAAACTTGGACTCACTGGCGGCAAGCGCTTCTTCGGTCTGCAATTGGTTTTCCATTTCCGTATTCGTGCCGATCCAGCGCACGATGACGCCCGACGCATCGCGTATCGGCACGATCCGGGTTAGGAAGCGGCGGAACACGCTGTCTTTGCCGCGCAACGGGAACGTCATTTCAAACGGTTGGCCGTTTTCGATCGAGCCGGTCCAGTTGGCCATCACGCGTGGCAACTCGTCTGGATCGTGCACACTTTGCCAACCCCAGCCCTCCATTGCGTCGGGCGTCGTGCCGCAATAGTCATGCCATCGCTTATTATACCAGAATATGTAACCATCGCCGCGCGCAATCCAGCACAGAATTGGCAGATTTTCGGCAATCAGCCCGAAGTCTTCGATTGCGGGCGCATCCGGCGATGCGCCGACGGTCACCTTGGCCTGTTCGGTTGCTTGACCGCGCCAATAGCCCAAGTCTTGAACGGCAATATTGTCGTCGCGATTGTCCAACCCGTTTCCCAAACATCAACTTTTTTACATTCCAGTCGTGATGTTTCGCACGAATAAAATCAAAAACAAACAACATATGTGGGTGTCGCGCTGAACGAGATTTTGTTAATCCAACAACCGGCTCTCGCTAAATTTAATGTTGCCTTGGGTGCTGATAATTACGCCGTGGTCCGTAATCCGGATAGCGTCTTGATAATGCTGGCGAGCACCGCGCAAAGCCACGTCTTGCGCATAGTTAGCCCTTTGTTTTGCCCAGCTTGCGCTCAATCGCCCCTGCTAGCATGTGAAATGCCTCTCCTGCTGGCGAACGGTGGGCAAAGCTCCCGACAGGGGCGCGGTGCAGCGCCATTTGTTCAACCGCACTCGCCATCGGGATGCGCGGCCAGTCGGGTTGGGCGGAGGTGGCCGCGACATGCAGATTACGCCGCCGGTCGACCATCGAAAACACCGGCAGCAACGGCGCGTGCCCCTTGTGATGCTCGGTCAAATGCGCGATCACGTCGGCGAGGGCGCGCTGCGATAACGGCGACGGGATCACCGGCACGATAATGATATCGGCGGCGCGCATCATCTGTTCGCTGGTTTCAGTCAGGCCCGGCGGACAGTCGAGAAAGATCCGGTCATATTGGCCGCTGATCCCCTCAACCAGCCTTGCTAGCCGTTTTTTCTTGCCGAGCGAGGCAAGCAAACCGTCCAATCCGCGCAATGAAATATCGGCAGGAAGCAAATCAAGCCCGGCGATGGCGGTCGGACAAATCAACTTGTCAGGCGACACATCGCGTTCGAACACCGACTTTGCACGCGCTTTCTTGTCAGGCTCATGGCCCAATATGAAGCTTGCCGCCGATTGCGGATCAAGGTCCCACAGCAATGTCTTGTTGCCGCGGCGAAGCGCAGATTCGGCCGCCAGATTGACCGCCAGCGTGGTTTTCCCCACGCCGCCCTTCAAGCTGTAAACGGCCACCAGTTTTGCAGGCTTCGACATCGCTCCATTGCTCCCCGTTTCTCGCAAAAAAGTCAACATTTGCGGCCCCATCGCCCTTCCCCTTATGGAACAGTTCGGCTAGTGCCGCGCTTATGGCATCCGCCCCTTTGGAAAATATCAAATGCGATCTGGCAATTGTCGGCGGCGGTCTTGCCGGCGGGTTGATCGCGCTTGCTGTGTCGCGAATGCGGCCCGAGTTGAAAATTGTGCTAATCGAACAGGAACAGCATTTTGGTGGCAACCATATCTGGAGCTACTTTGCCACTGACATTTTGCCCGAACACCGCTGGCTGACGGCACCGCTCGTCACCTATGGCTGGTCGGGATATGAAGTGAAATTCCCCGGTCATTCGCGTTCGCTAGACAATATTTATTACAGCATAGAATCTGAACGGCTCGATTGGGTGTTGCGCAATAACCTGCCTGCATCGGCGCTTATGACTGGCCGCGAGGTCAAATCAGTATCGCCGCGATTGGTGGTTTTAGACGGCGCACAGCGGATCAACGCGGGCGGTGTCATTGACGCACGCGGCGGCGGCGACCTGCACCATCTCGATTGCGGCTGGCAGAAATTTACCGGGCAGTTGATGCAGTTGTCCGAGCCGCACAATCTGACCAAGCCAATCGTCATGGACGCCACCGTCGAACAGCATGACGGATACCGTTTCGTCTATGTCCTGCCCTTTGGCATGGACAAGGTGTTCGTCGAGGACACCTATTATAGCGACACGCCGAACCACGACCCCCGCCGCTACCGCCAGCGTATCGCCGAATATGTCGACACCAAGGGCTGGAAAGTCGAGCGCGTTTTGCGTGAAGAAAACGGCGTGTTGCCGGTGGTGATGGGCGGCGACCTCGAGAGCTATTGGGCGAGCGGCAGCGGGCGGACGGCAAAGGCTGGCGCGCGCGGTGCGTTTTTCCAGGCCGTGACGAGCTATTCATTGCCCGATGCGGTGCGCAACGCGATCTTCATCGCCGAGCAGCCCGATCTTGATGGCGACAAGCTCAACATGCTGATGCGCCAGCGGTCGCAAGAGCATTGGCAGGCGGGCAAATTCTACCGGATGCTGAACCGGATGCTTTTCCGAGGGTCTGAGCCTAGCGAACGCTACAAAATCCTCGAACGGTTCTACAGGCTAAAGCCCGGATTGATAGAACGCTTTTATGCGGGGAAGACGACCGGCGGTGACAAGGCGCGTATATTGACCGGCAAGCCGCCCATTCCCATCGGGAAAGCCATCACCGCGATCCGGAGCAAGAAGAAATGAAGACAGCCGCGATTATTGGTGCGGGATTTGGCGGGTTGGCGCTTGCGATGCGTTTGCAATCGGCGGGCGTTGCCACAACGATTATCGAAGCGCGCGATAAGCCCGGTGGCCGCGGCTATTACTGGGAAAAGGACGGCTTCACCTTCGACGGCGGGCCGACGGTCATTACCGACCCGCCTTGTCTGGAAGAACTGTGGTCGGTGTCGGGGCACCGTATGGCCGACGATATCGAGTTGATGCCGGTATTTCCGTTCTACCGACTCAACTGGACCGACGGCACCAATTTCGATTATTCGAACGACAGTGTCGGCCTAAAAGCCGAGATCGAAAAGCTGAACCCCGATGATGTCGAGGGCTACCGGAAGTTCCTTGAATATTCAAAGGGTGTGTTCAAGGAAGGCTATCAGAAGCTAGGCTCGGTGGCGTTTCTCGACTTTGCGTCGATGATAAAGGCAGCGCCCGCTTTAATGAAATATCAGGCGTGGCGGTCGGTATATTCGATTGTCTCGTCTTATGTGAAGGATGAGAAACTCCGCGAAGCGCTGTCGTTTCACACGTTGCTCGTAGGCGGCAATCCCATGAGCACCAGCGCGATTTATGCGTTAATCCACACCATCGAAAAAGAAGGCGGCGTCTGGTTTGCCAAGGGCGGCACCAACCGGCTGGTCGCGGCGATGGTGACGCATTTTGAGCGGCTGGGCGGGACGTTGCGGCTGGGCGATCCGGTCGCAGAAATCGAAACGCGCGGTGACAAGGTAATCGGCGTGCGCACAAAATCGGGCTGGCGGATGGATTGCGATGTTGCGGCGTCGAACGGCGACCTAATGCACACCTACAAGGATCTGCTGACCAGCAACAAGCGCGGCGAGCGTGCGGCGAAATCGCTGAATCGCAAAAGCTGGTCGCCGTCATTGTTCGTGCTGCATCTAGGCATCAAGGGCACCTGGCCGGGCATTCCGCACCATATGATCCTGTTCGGCCCGCGCTACAAAGGGCTGCTCGACGATATCTACAAGAACGGCATCTTGCCTAAGGACTTCTCGCTTTATCTGCACCACCCGACCGTCACCGACCCGAGCCTTGCGCCCGAAGGCTGCTCGACCTTCTACGTGCTCGCGCCGGTAGCGCATATGGGCAAGGCGCCGCTCGATTGGGACGGCGATGTCGGCGAAGCGCTCAAAGAGCGTATCCTCGACGAGCTTGAACGGCGCCTAATCCCCGACATCCGGTCGCGGATCATGACGCAGTTCCACTACACCCCAGCTGATTTCGGCCGCGATCTGTCGGCGCATCTCGGCAGCGCATTCAGTCTTGAGCCGGTGCTGTGGCAATCCGCCTACATGCGCGCACACAACCGCGATGATGCGATACCGAACCTGTATTTCGTCGGCGCAGGCACGCATCCGGGTGCTGGCATTCCGGGCGTTGTGGGGAGCGCGAAGGCGACGGCGGCGCTGATCTTGGAGGATATTGCTTGAAGCGGTTGGCGGTTTATTGCGGTTCGGCGACGCCGGAAAATCCGGTCTATATCGAAGCTGCTATGGCCGTCGGTAAAGCACTTGCGACACGCGGTATCGGCGTAGTTTATGGCGGCGGGAGGCTTGGCCTCATGGGCGCGGTTGCGGACAGCGCTTTGGAAGCGGGTGGCGAAGTTATCGGGATCATCCCCGAAGCTTTGGTCGGCGCGGAGGTGGCGCACAAGGGCTGCACCGAATTGCACGTTGTTTCGGGCATGCACGAACGCAAGGCGCGCTTCACCGACTTGTCCGATGGCTTCATCACCATCCCCGGCGGCGTCGG
>JANLRW010000341.1:0-2142 GCA_031361925.1 Sphingomonadales bacterium | reverse complement strand
GTGACCAGCGGTTTCGGACAGCTAATTCTGCGGCCCCTCACCGGCCTGACGCTAACCGGCGGGGTTCGGTATGACGATTATAGTGATTATGGCGGGCAGACGACTTTTGGTGGCAATGCGGCTTACACGCCCAACGGCGGCACGACGGTTTTGCGTGCGACCTATGCCGAAGGGTTCCGTGCGCCAACGCTCAGCGAGGGCCAGCCGCCGTTCGGCAATCCCGACCTAAAGCCCGAAACCGCGCGTAATTTCGATCTGGGCGTCGAACACCGTTTTCTGGACGGCAAGGCGCAAGTGATTGCGACCTATTTCAATCGCCGCAGCACCGACCAGATCACCTTTTCCTTCGTCACCTTCCAGTCCGAGAATATCGGACGTGTGAAGACCGACGGGGTTGAATTGGGTTTTGCGCTCCAGCCGACTTCGACGCTGCACATTCAGGCCAATTACACTTTAGTCGACGCGATCAACCGCTCGGCGGGCATGAATTTCGGCAATCGGCTTGAGTTGCGCCCACAGCATTCGGGGAGCTTTACGCTCGATTGGCAAACGCCGTGGAAGCTGAAGCTTGGAACGACCTTGCTGCTGACCGGCGACAGTTTCGACAACGCGGCGAACACCGTGCGGCTCGACGGTTATGCGCTCGCCAATGTTCGTGCCGCCTTCCCCGTAACCGATGCCGTCGAGCTTTATGGCCGCGTCGATAATGTCTTCGACACCGGATACACCGTCGTGAACCGCTACAACACCTACGGCCGCAACGCGCATGTCGGTGTGCGCGCACGGTTCTGATGAATTGCCTTTGGCTGCAAAGCCGGATAGAAATGAAAGGATGACGAACATGACATCACCCAAATCCGCAGTCTGGCCGCTTTCGCTTGCCGCTAGCACCGTAGTGGGCAGCCTGCTGCTCGCTTGCGTTTTCCCCTTCGCCAGCTTTGCCGCATTGGCCGCGCTCACCATGTCACCGCGCCGCGGCCTCATGCTCGTGACGGCGGCCTGGGCGCTCAATCAGGCTACGGGCTTCTTCCTGATGTCCTTCCCTTGGGAGGCGCAGGCGGTCGGGCATGGGATCGCGATACTAGCAGCGACGCTGGCGGCGACCGTAGCGGCGCGCGCTACGCTCTCGAAGGTTAGCGGCCCGGTGGCATTGCGCGCTGGGTCCGCTTTGCTTGCGGCATTTGTCGTATTCCAGATCCTGCTGCGCGCTTATGCAAGCGTCGGCGGCGGGGCGGAAAATTTCTCGGCAGAGATCATTTCCGGCGTCGCCGTCAACGATGCCATCTGGTTTACCGGCCTGCTGGCGCTGCGCGGCGTCATCGCGCATTTCTCGGGCGAGAAAGCCTTGCCAGCAACCGCTTGACGCGACTCACACGGCGGGGGAGAGGGTGTTTATGAAACACCTCCTCCCCCTCGCTGCGCTTCTCCTCGCCGGTTGCGCGACTTCGCGGCAGCCATTTACGCCTGTGATGCCAGACGTCAGTGCGCAGGAAGCGCTGCGACCTTATTATGATTCCCTGAACCCGACCAAATTACCCAAAGCCCCTACCAACCCAGCTTTGTCATCCGACACCGTAATCACGCGCTTTGCCTTTGGCAGTTGCGTCAACGAAAACCGCGAGATGAAATTCTGGGACGTCATCGCCGCGCAGAAGCCGCAGGCGTTCCTGCTGATCGGCGATAATGTCTACGGCGACACAAGAGCGACCAGCGGCGCAGACATTCCAACGCTGACGGCGAGTTACAAGAAGCTCAATACGCGTATCGAGTTCGACCGCTTCCGTCGAAGCGTGCCGATGATGACAACATGGGACGACCATGATTTCGGCGCGAACGACGCGGGCGGGACTTTCGCGTTCAAGGAATATGCCGAGAACGTTTACGAAACCTATTGGGGCTCCTCCTCCCAAGTAAAGTCGCGCCCGGGCGTCTATGAAAGCCGCATCGTCGGACCCGAAGGCAAGCGCGTACAGTTTATCATTCTAGACGCGCGCTTCTTCCGTTCAGATCTGGCGTCCATGCCTTATCGTGACCCCGGCCCGGCGCTGGGCTGGTACATCCCAAACACCGACCCAAACGCCACGATATTGGGCGGAAAGCAGTGGGAGTGGTTGGCACAGGAACTTGCCACGCCTGCCGAGC
>JANLRW010000297.1:0-15499 GCA_031361925.1 Sphingomonadales bacterium | reverse complement strand
TTTCGACAAGTTTTCCACAGATTCACGGCTATGGCGCGATGACGGTTCCGTCATAGGCGAAAAGCTGGCCGGATTGGTCGGGTTTTAGCGCCTCCAGCACGTCCAGAAGCTGCCTTGCAGCCAGCGCCGGAGCAAAGCGCTCATGCGCCGGATTGCCCCTAAATGGCGCGCTGAGCGGCGTCTCGACGGTGCCGGGATGCAGGCCGACAATAATGGCCTGCGGATTTTTGCGCTGCCATTCGACCGAGATGTTGCGCACCAGCATATTGAGCGCTGCCTTCGACGCGCGATAGCTGTGCCAGCCGCCGAGATGATTGTCTGAAATGCTGCCGACGCGGGCCGACAGGACAGCAAAGCAAATCCGCCCTTGGCGCGGCATTAGGGGCAGGAAATGCTTGGCAATCAGGGCAGGGCCAATCGCGTTCAAGCGGTAATTTTCGATCATCCAATCGGCGTTCAGTTCACGCAAACTTTTTTCCGGCCCTTGGTGACCACGGTGCAACAACCCCGTGGCAACAATAATCAAGTTAGGAGCACATTCCATTTGCGCAAAGTTCTGCGCTGCTGCGGCAATGCTGTCTTCATCAGTTATATCAATTGCCAGCGGCTCGGATCGTCCGAGCCGGTAAACATGGGTGCCGATGTCATCATCAAGTTGATTGGCCAACGCTTTACCGATCCCGCCGGTGCCGATGATGATTGCCGAACGTTGCATGTTTATCTTTCAGTTTGGAGCCATTGACCGTTCAACAGCAATTCATGCAAAAACGCTATGTCGATTGCGCTCGTCATGGCGATTGCCTATAAATTATTATGTTTGATCATTACCCGAACTTGTCTCCGGAGAGAAAAATGAAGTTTGTATCGAAATTGGCGCTTGCTCTTTCTGTCTCGGCATTGTCCGTTGCTCCCGCTGTTCACGCCGCCGATGAAAAGCCTAAAAAAGAAAAGAAGGGCAAGGAAGTAGCTCCGCCAAAGAAGAATTATTCTAAGGAATTTATCAAGGAATATAGCCTGGCGGCTGACGCCTTGAACAAGAAAAAGGACGCAGCGGCGGCAAAGGCGATGTTTCCGGCGGTAGTGGCGTCACTGCAAAATGACGATGACCGTTACGAAGCCGGGGTATTGGCGATCAACATCGGTGCGCAATTGAAGGATTTGGCATTTCAGCAGCAGGGCATCGACCTGTTGCTTGCATCCGCCAGCACGCCGGCCAATCTGAAATCGGAATATACCTTCCGCAAAGGCGCATTTGCCTATGATAATAAGGATTATGCTGGCGCTGAAAAGCTGATGATTGACGCTTATAATTCGGGGCATCGAGGCAATAACATCGAGGTTTTGATTTCCAACGCACAATCGCAGCAAAATCGCGACAAGGAAGCGATGGGTTGGCTCATCAAGGCGATTGATGCCAGCAAAGCCGCTGGGCAGCCGCAGAAAGCGTATTTGATCAAAGCCGCATCGCTGTCGGCGAAAAGCAAAGATTTCGCAGGTGCTGCCAACTGGTATAAAGAGTTGTTGAAGACTGAAAATAACCCAGATTATTGGCATGATGCGCTGGTGTTCTTTGATCGTTCGCTGACGCTCAACCCAGAAGAATCGCTCGATCTCATGCGGTTGATGCGCGCCGCCAATGGCATTCGGTTCCAGCAGGAATATTCGCAGTATCTCGATAGCTTGAGCTATATCGGGATCCGTTATCCCGCTGAGGCAGTGTCGGTGCTGGAAGAAGGGTTTGCCAAAGGGATAATCTCTCGTAGCAACGTGACCTTTGGCGAGCGCTTCACCGAGTCAAAGGCTAGACTGGCGGAGGATACGGCGACACTTGCCGGGACTGCCGGCCCTGCAAAGGCTGCGAATGCAAAGCCGATCCTCGCTTCGCTGACGGCCGATTCGTTTTATTCGCATAAAAATTACCAGACCGCCAAAGAGCTATATGAAACAGCGCTGCAAAAAGGTGCGGTGCTCGATAAAGATGGCCGGGACCAGTCCGACCGCACCCGGTTTCGTTTGGCCATGTCAAAGACGATGCTTGGCGATTATTCAGGGGCAAAGGCCGAATTCGCGAAAGTCACCGGCGCGAACCGCAAGGCCATCGCCGAATATTGGCTGATGTTTATCGACCAGAAAGCTGCGGCACCAGCCACACCAGCAGTCACCGGTTAAACAATTTTAATCGCTCAATCGGCGCATGGACGCGTGCGCCTCTTGAGGTCAACCAAGGCTGCCGCCAGGTATTGGAACACCGGGATCGTCTTTCGCCGTGCGGATGGTCAGTGACGTTTTTACGCTGCTGACATTGGGCGCAGACGTCAGTTGCGAAGTCAGAAATTCTTGAAACGACTGAAGATCGCGCGCTACAATCTTCAAAATGAAGTCAATTTCGCCGTTAAGCATATGACACTCACGCACATCGGGTAGCGCTCGCACATGCTCTTCGAATGCTCGCAAGTCCGCCTCGGCTTGACTCTTCAAGCTGACCATCGCGAATACTGTAATCGTGTATCCCAGCGCCCCGCCATCGACGTTGGCGTGATAGGATTTGATCGTGCCCGACTGTTCTAACGCCCGCATCCGGCGTAAGCAGGGCGGAGCGGTCAAACCGACCTTGGTTGCTAGTTCAACATTTGTGATCCTGCCATCGGCTTGTAATTCGGCCAGAAGCTTCAAATCTATCGCATCAAGGTTCATATTAGCCATGTCTTTGATATATCCATTTCAATTCGCTGCTTCAGTTATAATATAATTATATCCGATTGCAATTGTCCCATAGTGTGACGCGCTTATTTTGCCGCTTTCGTAAGGATAAGCTTCGGTTTAACGAATGCTGCAAGTGGGATAATTTTACATTGGGAACGGCTAAATTTGCGCTTTGATGATCGCCTTGAAACTGCATTGCGTCAGGCCGGAGATAATGACGTCAGTCTTACCGCAAAATGGCAACAGCTTGTTGATTTGCTTGCACAAAAACCAACTGGATTTGACGTCAAGGATGTAGCGGCAGGGCTGTTGCAAGCGCGGCGGTTGCTACCCGATGTGCCGCTGGTCAAACGGGTCGACTGCATCACGGCACTTTCAGGCCGGATTAAGTCGGCGCCATTGGTGCAGTTGTTGGCGGGCGACGCGCCGCCTGTTGCCGCTGCGGCAATTGCCGGAGCCGATCTAACGGACCGCGAGTGGGCTAATATCATTCCGTCATTGCCAACGCGCGCGCGCGGTTTCCTGCGCAATCGCAACGATATCGGCATTGAAACGAGACGCGCACTAGTTGCCTGGTCTTCCGCCGATTTCATCCTGCCGACGCCTGGCAAATATGAGGCGGAGCGCACCGATCAGCCGCTGCCCCAAAATACGCAAATCCGTGACATCGTCGAACGGATTGAACGGTTACGACGCGACCGTGAAGCGACCGATGCACCGTTTTTGCCGTTGCAAGGTGGTGATTACACAGATGCGCGCGCGCCAGCCAGTGAAATTCGTTTTGAAACCGACGATAATGGAACCGTGTCATGGGTGGAAGGAGCCCCGCGTGGTGCGGTGGTGGGCGTGGATATCGCCGAGCCAGCTTTTGACGATGGGCCGGGGCCCGATGCTTATGGTGCAGCAGCTTTCCGTCAGCGTATGCCGCTTGAAAATGCACGAATGCGGCTTTGCGGCGCGGAAGTTATCGATGGAGACTGGCGCATCAATGCGTCGCCATTTTTCGATCCGGTAAGCGGGCGGTTCAGCGGCTATCGTGGGATTATGCGTCGGCCAACGGTGGCCGAAAGCGCGTTGATTGATACGAATGTCGCCGCGAATGGTGAGCAATTACAGCAACTGGTGCACGAGCTGCGAACGCCACTTGGCGCGATTATCGGTTTCTCCGAAATTATCGAGCAACAATTGTTCGGACCCGTTACCCATGATTACAGAATATTAGCGCGCAACATTCTGGGCGATGCCGAACGTTTGCTCGCCGGTTTCGACGATCTAGCGATGGCCGCAAAAATTGATGCCGGCCATTTCGCCCCGTCACGCGGGCATACCGAATGCGATTGGTTAGCCGCGCGCTTGGCAGAAAGATTGCGTGGTCTCAGCGATTTGCTCAACGTAACGCTGAACTTGGTGCAAGCGCATCCGGTGCGCGCGTTTGCTATCGAAAATGATTTGGCCGAACGGCTATTTTCAAGGCTGCTTTCGGCGGTTATTATCGGATGTGGTGCAGGCGAAGAGCTCGACGGACGCTTCCGCACTGAACCAGGGCGGTTGGCCACCAACCGCTTTGTTCTTACCTTACCAAAGAAATTGGCGGCAATGAGCGAAGAAGAATTGTTCGGATCGGGCCCGGGTAGCTACGATGATTCAGACGAGGCACCGCTGCTCGGACTGGGCTTCTCGCTAAGGCTTGTCCGCAGTCTTGCACATAATGTCGGCGGCGATTTACGATTTTACAACGAAGCGCTGATATTGTCGCTCCCGGCATCACAGGGCGGCCACTCCCAGTTTAGGGGAGAAGAAAGGGACTAACGTGCAGAATGGGGGAAGGGGCTAAATGCTGATGCAATCGCCCTTTGCCGCGTCATCGCCCCACCATGTCGCGCCCGACCTTTCAGCGCTGAACGGGCCATGCTTTGTCGTCACCGTTGATACCGAGGAAGAATTCGATTGGTCTGCACCCTTTTCGCGAGACCAGCACGGCACCACGCACATCGAGGCAATGCCGCGTTTTCAGGCGCTTTGTGACCACCAAGGTATACAACCATGTTATCTGGTCGACTATCCAATTGTCCATGACGTTTGTGCGGTCGAGTTGTTGGCAAGATATGCAGCAGACGGTCGAGCGGAAATTGGCGCGCAACTGCATCCCTGGGTGACGCCGCCGTTTGCCGAGCAAATTTCGGTGCATAACAGCTTTGCGTGCAACCTGCCGCCCGCACTGGAACGGGAAAAGTTGACCAATCTGCATTCGGCGATCGTTAGTCGAATGGGCGTTCGACCCGACGTATATCGCGCAGGCAGATACGGTGCAGGGCCTTCAACACCATCGATTCTTACCGATCTTGGCATAGCAATAGACAGCTCGGCGCGCGCGCGGTTTGATTATTCGGTCAACGGCGGACCGGATTATTCCCAACATCCGGTTGATCCTTATTGGTTGATCGAAGACAGATTGCTGGAATTGCCGCTGACGACGGTCTTCTCGGGCACGTTAAGGCGGTCAGGCGATGCCATTTTTGGTCGGTGGTTCGGGTCGGAAACCGCGCGTTCAGCGTTGGCCCGTTCACATCTGCTCGAACGGATCGCGTTGACACCCGAAGGCATCCCGGTTGAAAAAGCGCTGCAAGCAATCGACTTCGCGTTGGAAGACAATGTGCCGATCCTCAATCTGTCGTTCCACTCGCCTTCATTGGCACCAGGGCATACGCCTTATGTTCGAAATGACGCGGACCTAGAAACCTTCTATAATTGGTGGCACCTTGTTCTGGGCCGTCTCGCTGATCGGGGTATCCGTGCGACAACAATGGCCGAGATTAAGGCCGCGACCTGCCGGTAGCGATAAATGCTTGCCACTGCTGCGCCTGCTCCGCTATCGGCGCGTGAATAATGGCATCTGGTAGGGGCCTGTAGCTCAGTTGGTTAGAGCTGGCCGCTCATAACGGCTAGGTCGGGGGTTCGAGTCCCTCCGGGCCCACCAGCCTTCGCCCCTACGGGAGCTTCGGTTGGCAAGCCAGCCATAGCGAACGTTAGGTCCGCCGAAGCCTTGGCGAGGATGGACTGGTTCAGTTCGTAACTGAATGCCTCTTCAACAAATTACCCAATCTGTCACTTTTCCTTTTGCGTTTCTGCAGCGCGCACTCTAGGGGAGCGCCTGACTCGGGGAGTGGCGCAGCCTGGTAGCGCATCTGTTTTGGGAACAGAGGGTCGCAGGTTCGAATCCTGTCTCCCCGACCATTGATTAGTTAAAGACCGGGCCTTCCATCAGAAGGCTCCGGATTTAGGTCACACGGTAATATTCGCGGTACCAATCGGCGAAACGCTGCAGTCCTTCGGTTAGCATGATCTTAGGTTGGTAACCGGTCAAAGCATTCAGCTTCGAAATGTCTGCGTAGGTTGCGGTCACGTCGCCCGGCTGCATCGGACGCATAATTTTTTCCGCCTTACGACCGATGGCCATTTCAAGCGTTTCGATCATGTCCATCAGCCCGATCGGGTGGCTATCGCCAATGTTCAATATACGGTGCCCACCTGTTTCTGGCGGATGATCGAGCGCGCCGATGATGCCGTCCACAATGTCGTCGATATAGGTGAAATCGCGCGCCATTCGTCCTTCACCATAAACCTCTATCGGTTCGCCCCGCAGGATTTTGTCGGTAAAGCCGAAATAGGCCATGTCTGGTCGACCCCATGGGCCATAAACGGTGAAAAAGCGTAATCCGGTTTGCGGAAAACCGTAAAGCTTGGCATAAGACTGGCTCATCAACTCGCAGGCGCGCTTGGTTGCCGCGTATAAAGAGACAGGTTCCATTGCTGGCTCGTCCTCCGTAAAGCCTGCGCCTCCCATCGGTTTGTCACCATAGACCGAACTGGACGAGGCATAGACCAGATGATCAAAGCCCGGCGCGTGGCGGCACGCCTCCATTACAGATAAATGCCCGGCCAAATTGGACCGCTCATAGGCAAAGGGGTTATCCAGGCTATAGCGCACACCTGCCTGCGCCGCGAGATGAACCACGCGCTTGACACCGTTATCTCGAACCAACGCTGCCATGTCGCTCGCCTCGGCGATGTCCATGCGCTCGAACGAAAATGTCCGGCGGCCATTGAAGGTCGCTAGCCGCGCATCCTTCAGCGATGGATCATAATAATCGTTGACGTTGTCGACGCCGATGACGCTCTCGCCGCGTTCAAGCAGCCGGTGCGATACGGCATGTCCGATAAATCCGGCTGCTCCGGTGACGATGATCGGTGACGTCATATTATGTTCTACGCCCTTAAAACGGTGGCATGATGGAGGTTCGCTATTACCGCGAGGTTGTTAATGCTCCGTCTATTGCGCCGCGGCTTTGGCATCTGCGTCGCTCTCCGCTTTGGCCTCGGCCTCGATAAGTTTGACCGCTTCGTCGGCAGCTTGCTCAATTGACTTTGCATCTGCCTCCAACTGCTTCTGGCTTGTGCTTTCCCCGGCTTCAACAGGCACCGGTTGCTCTGCCTGCTCGGTGCAGCCAGATGCGAGCAAAACTGACGCTATCAGCGCGCCCGGCCTCATGGCTTGGCTGACATTGTAAGGTCGCTAGTATAATCAGCAATTTCGCGCAAAACTGTCACCCACGCTGCGACATTTTGCCGCATCTGCACCGGGTCTATTTTATCAAAGGTATCATCGGGCGTGTGGTGCAGGTCGAAATAACGTGTACCGTCCTGGTCAAGGTCGATCACGGCAAGATTTTGCGCAGCAATAATCGCGCCTACATCCGCACCGCCGCCTGCTTTATCAACACTCGCGCCGACGCCGATTTTTGCAAGCTCGCGCACCAGTTTCTCGCGCAACGGCTTGGCACTTTCGGGCAAATGAAATTTTGCCTGCCAAACGCGGTCTGCGCCAAAGTCTGATTCCATCGCCAATGCGTGCATAGTGCCGCCATGTTTGGCCGCATAATCCCGGCCACCCCAGATGCCGACCTCTTCGGCCCCGGCCCAAAGTATCCGGATCGTTCGCGCCGGTTTCCCGCTATCCATGATAATTTTGGCGGCAGCGGTGATGATCCCGCAACCCGCCGCATCGTCGATAGCGCCAGTGCCCAAGTCCCAGCTGTCGAGATGGCAGGCAATGACGATAGGTGGAAGCAGGCGATTTTTGCCCGAAACCTCGGCGATGACATTACCCGATTGTTGCATGCCAATATTTTTGGGCGTCAGCAGCAATTTCATCCGCATCGGCTTACCCGACGCAATCAGGCGTTCCAGATTTTCGGCATCGGGTATGGATATTGCCGCCGCCGGAATAGGTGCGGTGCCTTCAGGAAAATTGGTGTTACCCGTGTGCGGATTGCGGTGGTAATCTGTTCCGATGGAACGAATAATGATCGCCGCTGCGCCCTTTTTGGCGGCTATTCCGGGACCGATTCGGCGAACCTGTCCGAAATAGCCATAGCTTGACCCGTCTTGCGTCGCTTTCATGGCGTGACTTACGAAGGCGATTTTTCCTTCGACTGCTGCGGCCGGTGCGGCTTCCAAATCGGCGAGCGAGGCGAAATAAATAACCTCGGACTCCATTCCCCCGGGCGGGGTTGCGCCACTGTTACCCAGCGCCGTGATCGCAAGCTTAACGGGAACGGGCGCGGCAATTTGAGCCACTTCTTCGCCGCGCACCCATGTCGGCATATCATATGTTTCGATCCGGACGTTTGCAAAACCCAATTTGGTCAATTCGGCCTTTGCCCATGTCCGCGCACGTGCTTCTGCCTCTGTGCCGGCTTGGCGTGGGCCAACCCACGTTGTCAGGCCTTCTGTGATTGATAAAGCAACCATGTCCTTTTCAAGGGCAGTTTGGACGGCGTCAGGCGTTGCGGCCGATGACATAGCGGGGAGGGCGAGCGTCGCTGAGCCAAGCAGCGTGATGATTTTTTTATTCATGATCTGCTTCCTATCGGGCGGATCCCACGCTGACAATCCTGCTTGCGAGGCCAGAGCCGCGCGGCTAGGGAGACGGCGACCGAAATTACCCTCCAGATAAAAGAGAAATCGACGCCATGGCCGCGCAATATAGCTACGTGATGAAGGGGATGACCAAGACATTCCCCGGTGCCAACAAGCCCGTTTTGAGCAACATCAACCTGCAATTCTATCCCGATGCTAAAATCGGTATTGTCGGCCCGAACGGCACGGGTAAATCCACGCTGATGAAAATCATGGCGGGAATGGATACCGAGTTTACCGGCGAGGCATGGCCCGGCGAGCATATCACCGTTGGCTACCTCGCGCAGGAACCCGAGTTAGACCCGACCAAAACGGTGCGCGAGAATGTTATGGACGGCGTGCGTCCGGTTGCTGATTTGGTCGACCGGTTCAATGAGATTTCGATGTTGATGGGTGACCCGCCAGAGGACGCCGATTTTGATGCCCTGATGGAAGAAATGGGTACCTTACAGGAAAAGATCGACGCCGTTGATGGTTGGTCGCTTGATAGCCAGCTCGAACTGGCGATGGATGCGCTACGCTGTCCGCCCGGCGATGCCAGTGTGGTGAGCCTTTCAGGCGGCGAAAAGCGGCGGATAGCGCTGACGCGGCTGTTGCTGGAGAAACCGGACATTTTACTCCTCGACGAACCGACCAACCATTTGGATGCCGAGAGCGTTGCGTGGCTGGAAAAGCATCTGGTGGATTACAAAGGCAACGTGATCCTCGTTACCCATGATCGCTATTTCCTCGACAATGTTGTCAGCTGGATCCTCGAACTCGATCGTGGTCGCTATTTTGTCTATGAGGGTAATTATTCGACCTATCTGGAAAAGAAGGGCAAGCGTCTGGAGCAAGAAGCGCGCGAGGATTCAGGTCGCCAGAAAGCTATCAAGGATGAGCTTGAATGGATCAGGCAGTCCCCCAAGGCACGGCAAACAAAATCAAAGGCACGCATCAAATCGTTCGATCAGCTGGTTGAGGCACAAGAAAACCGCACACCCGGCAAGGCGCAGATTGTCATTCAAATACCCGAACGCCTCGGCAGCAAAGTGATCGAAGTTAAGAACATCTCGAAAGCATATGGCGATAAGCTATTGTTTGAAAATCTATCTTTCTCGATCCCGCCCGGGGGGATTGTCGGTGTCATCGGTCCCAACGGCGCGGGTAAATCGACTTTGTTCAAGTTGATTACTGGCCAAGAAACCGCAGATTCGGGTGACGTTGAAATTGGCGAAACCGTCAAATTGGGCTTCGTCGATCAAAGCCGTGACGATCTCGACCCGAACAAGAACGTCTGGGAAGAAATTTCTGGCGGTGCCGACTTTATGAAGCTCGGCAAGCACGAAACCCCGACCAGGGCTTATGTAGGTGCATTCAATTTTAAGGGTGTTGACCAGCAGAAAAAGGTCGGGTTGCTGTCGGGCGGTGAGCGCAACCGTGTGCATATGGCGAAAATGCTGAAAGAGGGGGGCAATGTGCTGCTGCTCGACGAGCCGACCAACGATCTGGACGTTGAGACGCTGTCGGCGCTTGAGGAAGCGCTCGAAAGCTTTGCCGGTTGCGCCGTGGTCATAAGCCATGACCGCTTTTTCCTCGACCGTCTGGCAACGCATATCCTCGCTTTCGAGGGTGACAGCCATGTCGAATGGTTCGAAGGCAATTTCGAATCGTATGAGGAGGACAAGATCGCCCGCCTCGGTGACGAAGCAACACGCCCGCACCGTGCAACATATAAGAAGATGACACGTTGATAACAGCATCACGTCCATTCACGTGAAAAACAGCGTGGGCATGGGGTGAAAAGGCTAGGCCTATCCCTTGTCTTTATGGCGGCGATCACGTCAATGGCCGCTGCGCATCGCACATTTGTGGGCAGTATCGTAGATAGGTCGACTATAGCCGACGACGATATTGCTCGTCACCGCGGCGATGCCACATATTTCGACGGTATCGAGATCCGGGAAATGCGGTTTGCCGAAAATGGCTTCAATTGGCACTTCATCCGCTTTGCCAGCATGAGCGATGCGGATGGGCCATTGTTCGTGGTCCCGCACGATGACGAAAATGCCGCGTTCGAGGCGATGATTGCCGCTGTTAAGCAACATGGCGGCGTCGGCGTGGCGGTAAATTCCGGTCCAGGCGCTGTGCGCCTGCAAACGGGACGCGGTGTTTGCGGTGCTCGGTCCGAAATAGTAACGTCTTGTGATCCCAACAGGAATTTCTCCGAACAAAGCGCGATATTTACAAGGGCTTTTCTCGACCAACGCGCCGCTAATCAACCCGTCGTCGCGCTGCACACCAACAATCGCGGTTTTAATAGTGACGGGCAGGGCGGTAGCGGCAGCATCACGATGTTAGATGCCGCCGCGTTTCGCAAAGGGGTCATCACACCAATTCGTGGCGGGCATTTCGCGGTCGATCCACAGCCTGACATGGCGAACTACGACACGTTCGGTTTGACCCCTTATCTTGCCAGCAAAGGCCTGCCAGATGAGGCAGCCATTGCGTGCCAAAAAGCGATTACCCGCAGTGGCGTTCACTTTTGGCATGAGCGGGTCGAGCGCAGCGATGGTTCAATGTCTAACTATTTGGCGTTGTATCGTCCCGACATCCGTTATTTCAATGCGGAAAGCCGCAGCGAACCTGATCTAGCATTGGCCGCTGCGCGTCATAAAATGATGATTGATACCTATTTATCAGGATGCGCAAAATCAGGGGATAAGCCAGGTTCCTGACCAGCTACGGGTGCCGTCGTCCCAGTCCCATTTTGCCCGGCGATGCCCGGTATTGGCGAGATACAGCCATTCTAGTGACTGAACTTCGAACATGAGCAGCGCAAAATTGGCACGCGCGTCACTAAGATCGGATTCTTCTGGCTGCTTGCCCTCGATCCATTCGGGTAGTCCCGATGTCGGTTTTTGCGATACCGCACCCGGCGCGGCTTCAGCCATATAGCAGCGCCGTGCAAAGGTCTTGGATTGCCGCCATGCAGCATCCAGCATATTTTGGTCCGTTGCAGTGTGAATAACGCCCGATAGCCTGATTTGCACTTTCTGTTCAGGATCGTAAATGAGCAGCGAGCTGACCGCATTTTCAGCGACTTCTCCTACCTTCTTCGACCGCAGATCGGTATGGAACCGCAAAAGCCTGAGATCGCGGTCAACACTGCGCAGAACCATAATGCGCAACTGTGGAATGCCCTGCCGATCAGACGTGCCAACCACCGGTGTATGCGCCGCGTTATTTCGCTTTTTTGAACCGGCTTCGATAACGGCCCATGCTTTTTCAAAGCTGAGTTCCAAATCGTCGTAAAAATTGGGAGATTGATCAGTCGCTGTCATTGTGCCGTAAAACTACCCGAAACTTCGTCAAGTACGTGAAGAATGCCATCGGCGATGCCGAAATATGCCCCGTGCAATTTTAATCGGCCTCCACCTTCGAGGTCGGCAATAAAGGGGAAACTGCGTAAATTTGACAAGCTGACTTTTATGGATTCCAATTCCAGTTCGCGTTGCGGGTCTACCGGCGATCTCGCAAGGACATCGTCGCGAACTTCCCGGATGATATCAACCCAACTTTCGATGAAGCTATGTCCAGTATGCCCAATGTCACCGCCTGCCAATGAAGCTTTGATGCCGCCACACTGGGCATGACCCAGCACTACGATATGCCGCACTTTCAAACCAAGAACGCCGAATTCGATGGCGGCCGATACGCCGTGCAACCCGCCGCCGGTTTCATATGGTGGCACAAGGTTGGCAACATTGCGCAACGCGAAAACTTGTCCGGGGACGGTATCGAACACGGTCGCCGGATCGACCCTGCTATCGCAACAGGAAATAACCATTATCGGCGGAGATTGCCCATCGCTGGCCAGCGCATCAAAGCGCGCCTTTTGCCGCACATAAGCGTCGCTGCGAAAACGGTGATAGCCTTCGACCAAAGCCGTGAATTCGGGCATTAAAACCGCTCTCCGCGAACAACCTGAACGTCGCCGATGGTCAGGAGCAACCGGTAGCTGTCGAGCAGCGGCAGCAGCAGCTCGACCAGAGCATCGGTTTTGACTTCGGATGCAATCACTAGCACGATCGTTTTGGCCGCCGCTCCGGTGACGTCGTCATGTTGCCACTGCCCATCTCTGCCGCCGCCAGAATCCACGTGGATAAGGCTCCATCCTGAAATATCGACCGCCTTTATCTGTGCAATAATGCGCGGAGCTAGTGGAGTATCGACCAGTATTTCGATACGTTTGCGGTTTACCGTTTGAACCATATCCTATCCTAAAGCCTTTGCCAGCGCGGCAAAAATCGAAATTCCAAAAATGATATTGAACGGAAACGTAATACCAAGCGACATGCTAAGATAAATCCCTGGATCAGCTTCTGGTAATGCTAAGCGCATTGCCGCAGGCACCGCAATATAGGATGCGCTGGCTGCCAATATGCCAAGTGCAGCAGCCGAAGCGACGTCAAGCCCGATCAATGTGCCAACTGCGGTTCCAATCGTACCATTGAGCAACGGAAGGGCTATAGCAAGCATCACCAATCGCCATGTTATCTTGCGCGATTGCACCAGTCGGCGCGCGGCAATTAACCCCATGTCGAGAAGAAATAGGCAAAGCACGCCCTTAAAGCCGGTATCGAACAGTGGCTTCACCGATGCAAACCCGTCCGCCCCTGCGACTGCGCCGATCAAGAAACTACCCACTAACAGCACAACCGATGCGTTGGTCAGCACCTCATGCCACGGGGTCTGCACATTGCCCCTCGCGTTAGTTGCCCCACGGCGTGCCAGCATCAGGCCACTGATGATTGCAGGCGTTTCCATCAGCGCCAACACTGCCACCATATAGCCCGCCGGGCCCAGCCCTTGGCCAGTCAATATCTCTTTTGCCGTAACGAACGTAACCACGCTGACCGACCCGTAGTGTGCGGCCACCGCACCGGCATCTGTTTGTGACAGGCGGCCAAATTGGCGCAGCAACGCAAACGCAATCACCGGGAGTAGGAAGCTGAGCATGAGGCCCGCCGCTGCTGCTGCAACAAGATCGCCGGTAATCCCGCTGGATGAAACTTCGACCCCGCCTTTTAGGCCAATCGCGGCCATCAGGTAAATCGACATCGCCTTGGCAAAGGCCTCCGGAATGTTCAGGTCAGATTTCAATGACGCTGCAACAAAGCCGAGCACGAAGAACAATATCACGGGAGATGTTAGCGTATCAAAAATCATCACAGTCCCCCTTCCGGAATATGCAACCCGATAGCAGGCAAGTTGCAGTTGGCAAGTGGGGGCAGCATCGCTATCTGGACGACATGAATGCACCGATGACTCCGCCAGACCGCCCACCCCGCGAGCAAAAGCCCGACTGGATTCGGGTTAAAGCGCCGGGCGGTGCCGGGTTCAACGAAACCCGTCGTCTGATGCGCGACCTCAATCTCAATACCGTGTGTGAGGAAGCGGCGTGTCCAAATATCGGCGAGTGCTGGACCAAGAAGCACGCTACGGTGATGATCTTGGGTGATGTTTGCACTCGCGCATGTGCTTTTTGCAATGTGAAAACGGGGATGCCCAAGGCGGTTGATCCGTTAGAGCCCGAGCATGTCGCCCTCGCCGCCGCCAAAATGGGGCTCGAACATATCGTTATCACGTCGGTTGACCGCGATGACCTGCCCGACGGCGGTGCCAGCCAGTTTGTAAAGGTGATTGAGGCGCTGCGCCGCAATACGCCGGGCACCACCATCGAGATACTCACACCGGATTTCCGCAACAAGGCGGATGCGGCGGTCGAGACAATCGTGACTGCACGGCCCGACGTCTATAACCATAATCTTGAAACAGTGCCGCGGCTGTATCCGACCATCCGTCCAGGCGCACGTTATTATGCTTCGCTGCGGTTGTTGGAGACGGTCAAACGCCATGATCCGTCGATCTTTACGAAGTCCGGGGTGATGCTGGGCCTTGGTGAGGAACGGATGGAGGTGCACCAAGTGATGGACGATATGCGCAGCGCTGACATCGACTTCCTGACGATGGGACAGTATCTTCAGCCCACGCCCAACCATACTAAAGTGATGGATTTTGTAACACCTCAGGCATTTGACGCTTATGCAGCGATTGCCCGGGCAAAGGGCTTTTTGCTTGTCGCGTCCAGCCCACTCACCCGCTCCAGTTATCACGCGGGCGACGATTTCGCCAGAATGCGTGATGCCCGTGCGGCGCAGTTGGCAAAAATAAGCTAGAGCAAGGCCAAGCGAGTGCCACACCATCACGAACGCCGGTCACTGCCGCACAGCGCAGCGCAGATGTATGACCTGGTGGCAGACGTGGCCCGCTACCCCGAGTTTCTGCCATGGGTCAGCGCCATCCGTGTCCGTCAGGATGGCGAAACCGAAATGCTCGCAGATATGATTGTGGGGTTCAAATCGCTGCGCGAAACCTTCAGCAGCCGGGTAGTAAAAACACCAAAGACTTCCATTATCGTTGATTATCTCGACGGACCGATGAAGCATTTGCACAATGGCTGGAAGTTCGAGGACGTTGCAAGCGGTGGCTCCACAGTAGATTTCACGGTCGATTTTTCATTCCGCAACCGCGTGTTCGAAGCGCTAGCGGGCCAGTTCTTCGATTCCGCGCTGCGCAAGATGACCGGCGCATTTATCGAACGCGCAGATGAGCTTTACGGATAAGGCATAGGCAGCGCGAATTGGCTCCATTCGCGGGCGAACCAAGGTGCCAGCCATTTCAAATCAAATTCTATCGCTTTTGCCCCGGCCATGATAGCTGATAGTCAACAGTCGGGGAGGGGCAGATGACAGACCGAATCGACAGTAACCGC
>JANLRW010000274.1:0-1755 GCA_031361925.1 Sphingomonadales bacterium | reverse complement strand
GTTGAACGGGATGATCCATCCGCCCTTGCCGCGCGCAAAAACCACGCGGTCGTAGAAATGGTTGAGGATTTCCTCGTCATTCATGCCCAGACCATAAAGGAGCGTCGTAACCGGCAGCTTGCGCTTGCGGTCGATACGGACGTTGACAATGTCCTTGGCGTCGAATTCAAAATCGAGCCACGAACCGCGATACGGAATGACGCGTGCGGCGAACAGATATTTGCCCGACGAGTGGGTCTTGCCGCGGTCATGGTCGAACAGAACGCCCGGCGAACGGTGCATCTGCGATACGATAACGCGCTCGGTGCCGTTGATGAAGAAGGTGCCGTTGTGCGTCATGAGCGGCATGTCGCCCATGTACACGTCCTGCTCCTTGATATCCAAAACCGACCGCGCTTCGGTGTCGGGATCGACCTCGAACACGATCAGCCGGAGCGTCACCTTCATCTGGGCAGCATATGTAATCCCGCGCTGACGGCATTCTTCGACGTCATATTTGGGATCTTCGAGTTCGTAATGCACGAAGTCGAGTTCCGAGGTTCCGGCAAAATCCTTGATCGGAAAGACGCTGCGCAGTGTTTTTTCAAGACCTGAGACATAACCGATCGACGGGTCGGAGCGCAGGAATTGCTCATAGCTCTCGCGCTGGACCTCGATCAGGTTGGGCATGTCGATAACTTCGTGGATGTTACCGAAGATTTTGCGGATGCGTTTTTGACGGGAAAGTGATGCTGGTGCGGTACGGGTTGCCATATTGGAGCTTGAGCCTCGCTTGAAAATCAACATTCTGCGCATGGGCACCACAGACAAGAAAAGGCCGCATGGCAAAGGCCCCAAGAATCGGGCTCTGCTGTGCAGCCATCTCGCGTATGTGAAAATCCATACCCTTCAATGCGTTAGCCAAGTTGCGCGACGACTTAGCTGTTCCCGAGGGGCAAGACTGAGACAGACATATAGGCCGCTGAGCTATCGGGGTCAAGCGCCGCGCTGCTCCTGCGTTACCGGGCAGCTATATTTTCTTTAACGTTTTGGCACTAAAAGCCTCGTCAATTAACAGACTGGATTGATTATGTTTGCCAGCAACTTATTTCGTGACGAAACCGAAGTGCGTCAGTTTTTGTCCGACGTAGAAATGGATTTGCGCGCGGGGCGCGCAAGCGACGCGGCCGAACGCCTCGATTTCGCGCTTGGCGTGGTAGCAGAGTTTGGTCATCCGATCGCGGCACTTTGCCGCGCATATCCTGCAACTAGAATTCAACTTCATGGCTGGGACAGTCTGGCCGCCCGGTTGGATAGCTTGGACAACCCTGACATGCCGATTACCGCCATTGGCATTGACCTAAGCGCGCACGGTGAGCGCACGCCTGATAATGATGATGCGCAAGCCCCCTATCTGCAAACAAATTTTTACAGTGATAATGCGTTTGCGTTCTCGGCCGCGGACCGCAGTGCTCTGTGCGCAGCATATGATATTAGCGCGTCTGAATGGCAGGGTAAATTTGAAGATATTGATGGCACGATACAAATTTCGGGCATTGGCAAGCTATGCTTTGCGATTGATGCACTCGAGCAGCAACACAGGACTGTGGGGAGCGATGATCCTGTCGGTTCAGATGCAATGATCATCGCGACGGCTTACCGGGCGGTCATCGTCCACCAAGCCGTGGCAGCGACGATTGCGGCAAAGGGTTTGCCCCGTCCGCTGACGGTCATTGTTGGCAGCAACGAAAGTTATCCGTTTTTCGATGCTCCGGT
>JANLRW010000200.1:0-1646 GCA_031361925.1 Sphingomonadales bacterium | reverse complement strand
GTCGATGGTCTCGAACGCGGCGCGCCCTTCGCGGTCCACCTTGTTGACGAAGGTGATAATTGGCACGCTGCGCAGGCGGCAGACCTCGAACAATTTGCGAGTCTGCGGCTCGATGCCCTTTGCGTCGTCGATAACCATGATCGCGCTGTCGACCGCGGTCAGCGTACGGTAGGTATCTTCGCTGAAATCCTCATGCCCCGGCGTATCGAGCAGGTTAAAGACGATGCCGTCTTTTTGGAAGGTCATCACCGACGAGGTCACCGAAATCCCCCGTTGCTGCTCGATCTTCATCCAGTCCGACCGCGCCCGCCGTGCCTGACCGCGTGCCTTGACCTCGCCAGCCAGATGGATTGCGCCGCCCTGAAGCAACAGCTTCTCGGTCAGCGTGGTCTTACCGGCATCGGGGTGGGAAATAATAGCAAAGGTGCGGCGGTTCAACGTCATGCCGCGCGCTTAGGTTGTTAGCGTCAGCGCTTCAACCCGTTTGTCAACAGGTCGGAAGCGATGTTGGCAACATCCTCCACTTCGCGGTCCTCGCCGAACACGCCGTAGCGCAGCCCGAGAAACACGTTCATGCCGACAATCGCCCAAGCATGGACCTCCTCGACATCGGCGCGCAGCTGGCCTTTGCCCGCAGCATCCTTCAAGCTGGCAACATAACCCGCAACGGTATTCTCATAATGTGTCCGATAGCTGGGCGGATCGACGAACTCGGCTTCATCGATAATCCTATAAAGCTCCTTATGCTGGCGCACGAATGTCAGGAATTCAGCTAGGCCCTTGCGCTCGCCCTCAAGCCGGTCGGCCTCTGCTGCCATCACCGGGCCGACGGTATTGCGAACCTGCGCGGACATATCCTGCACCAATGCGCGAAACAGCGAATCTTTCGAATCGAAATAGGTGTAGAAGCTCCCCAGCGCGACGCCTGCGCGCTGCGTGATGCTGACCACCGAACTTTCGTGGAAGCCTTTGTCACCAAACTCGGATGCCGCAGCATCGAGCAACAGGCGCAAGGTTTTGCGCCCGCGTTCGGTGCGCGGAGTTTTGGCGGCGGGCGTCATTGTTGCCGATATGCCACGTATTGCGGGCATTCTCCAGCATCCTCTTATCTAAAGTTGAAACATGGTTCATCTTTCACTATACGCAGTTTTCGGAACGGGTAAAGACCCGTCAATTTTGCAGGAGAGTGAACAATGAAATCCGCCAAAATCTCGATTTTCCGCGCCGCGTTGCTGGCAAGCATAGCCGTCCCCGGCTTGGCGGTAGCCGCGCCTGCAATGGCGCAGGACGAAGTCGCTGCCGAAACAGCCGATAGCGATGCAATCATTGTCACCGCACGCCGCCGTGAGGAAAATCTGCTCGATGTGCCAATCGCGGTCAGCGCCTTTTCGGGCGAAGCACTCGAAATGCGCGGTGCGCTCGATCTTACCGATGTCGGCAATATCACGCCGAACACCACGCTCGAAACGTCGCGTGGTAGCAACTCGACCCTGTCCGCCTTCATTCGCGGCATCGGCCAGCAGGATCCGGTTTCGGGCTTCGAACCTGGCGTTGGCATCTATCTCGACGATGTCTACCTGAACCGCCCGCAGGCGGCGGTGCTCGATATTTACGACGTCGAACGCATCGAAGTGCTGCGCGGCCCG
>JANLRW010000198.1:0-4253 GCA_031361925.1 Sphingomonadales bacterium | reverse complement strand
AGCGCGTTCATCTTGTCAGGCCGGATCAGCCGGACGTCGGCGATATGGTTCTCGACGGAAATACTTACGCGGTCGTTCATGCGGGATTGTCCTTCAGCTTAAATTCCACCAGCGGCAATTGGTCATTGCCAAAATACATCCATTTGCCATCGACAAAGATTGTCGGCGAGCCATAGCCACCGCGTTCGATAAGCTCTTCGGTGTTGGCGCGCAGCAGCGCCTTGATACCGTCAGTCCCCGCCCGCTCACGCATCCCTTGACCGTCGAGGCCAGCGCTGTTCGCTACCGCGACCAGGACAGCGGGATCATCGAGATTTTCCTGGGCGCCGAAATAACTCTCGAACGCTGCCTGAGTGAACGTCCACAACGCAGGCTGGTCGTCAGCCAACGTGCAGGCCATCCGCATCGCATCAACGCTTTTTGCCGGATGGTATTGCGACGGGAAGTTCAATTCCACTCGCGCCAATCCCGCCCAGTCCTTCAGCACTTGCCAGCTATGTTTCAGCTTGCGATTGTCGCTCGCCTCGCGCGCTGCATAGACCGATGGATTGACCGCATTGAACACGCCGCCGACCAAGACCGGTCGCAACCTTGCACTAGCCCCCGTGCGCTCCAGCACGCCCGGCAGATTGGTGAACGCCAGATAAGTCCAAGGGCTGGACAGATCATAGAAAAATTCGGTGCGTTCCTGCGCCATGAGCGTCTCCTGTCACCCCTGTGGCATAGCATCACCGCAATTTTAATGAAGCAGTTAAATTCGGCGCATTTCGCCCAGGGTCAGGACCTGTTAAATCCGCCTTCGAGGCCCTAACCCTGGTCGATCCATCCGGAAAGTTCGCGCCTCACCAGCGTTTCGAGCATGTCCATACCAACAGCACTGTCGTTCAGGCACGGCAGATACGCAAAATGCGTTCCGCCCGCTTCCTCGAACTGCTCCTGACCTTGGATCGCCAGCTCTTCGAGCGTCTCCAGGCAATCGACCGAAAATCCCGGGGCGAAAATGGCGATTTTTTTCTTACCCTCGTGCGCCAGCCGTTCGATGGTCGCATCCGTCGCAGGCTCCAACCATTTCGCTCGGCCAAATCGCGACTGGAAACTGACCACCAGCTCGCGGCCCATGGCCTCGGACAGCAACCGGGCGGTTTTCTGGCAATGACAATGATATGGGTCGCCGAGATACAAGGTTCGCTCGGGCATTCCATGAAAGCTGATGACCACCGCGTCAGGGATAAAATCGAGCGCGGCAAGCGCGCGCTCGACCGAAGCCTTCAACGCCGTGATATATGCCGGGTCGTCATGATATGCGGGCAAGGTGCGAATGGCCGGGTGCCAGCGCATCCGGGTAAGCGTGGCATAAGCCTCATCCTGAACCGTTCCGGTCGTCGCACCCGAATATTGAGGATATAACGGCGCGATCAGAATGCGATTGCACCCCGAATTTTGCATCGCCGCGAGTTGATCAGGCACTGACGGATCGCCGTAGCGCATGGCATAGCGAACATCGACTTCGCCGCCTATTCGCGCAGCCAATGCCTCAGCTTGCGCAATCGTGAAAAAGGAAAGCGGCGAACCCTTGTCGGTCCACACCTTTGCATATGCTTTTGCCGACTGTTGCGGGCGGGTGTTGAGGATGATCCCGCGCAAAATCGGTTGCCAGACCAAAGGCGGGATTTCCACGACACGTCGGTCCGACAGAAACTGTTTCAGGTAACGCTTTACCGCTGATGTCGTCGGCGCGTCCGGGGTGCCGAGATTGACCAGCAAGACACCGATTTTTGTTGCCGCGACCGGGGGATGATCGACAGGTATCATAGCCCGCGCGACAGTAATGGTAGTTCGCGCAGCCGCACCCCTGCTGCTGAAAACAGCGCGTTGGCAACAGCTGGCGCAACGGCTGGCACTCCGAGTTCGGTGACACCGCCTGGGGGCTCGTCGCTGCGGATAAATTCCACGGTGATTTCGGGCATATCGGCAAGTTGCGGCAAATCAATGTCGCGCAGTCGCCGCGCGGTTGGCAGCCCGCGTTCAAACTCCGTCGAGCTCCCCAATGCTTGCGCTAAACCGAACACGATGCCGCCTTCTATTTGTTGTCGTGCCAAATCCGGATTGATCAGCCGCCCACAGTCCACCATGGCGGAAATCTTGTCGACACGCACGCCGCTCTCGCCGGTTCGGGCGGTCGCGATGACTGCGATATGGCTACCGCGCATCGAATGGCAGGCAATGCCTTTACCGCTGCCTTCTGCCCCGCCGTCCCACCCGGCCATCGCTGCAACGCCGGTCAGGCACCGCGCAAGCCGGGTTTGACCAACCAACATCTGCATTCGGTAGGACAACGGCTCGATCCCAGCCTTATGCGCCAATTCGTCGATAAAGCATTCGACAAAAAAGCAATTGTAGCTGTTAGCCAGCCCGCGCCATGGGCCGGTCGGCACTGGTAAAGCCACGGGAAAATGGTCGATTGTCAGGTTAGGAATTGCGTATGGCGGCGTTGCGCCGTCAACCGCAAAAACGTCAAACTCGCCGCCAGCCGATGCGCGCGCGTCTGCGATACTGTCGCCACCCAGCCGGTTCGCCAGTTCGCGCATCGTCGATGCTGACGCAATACGCAACGCCAAACCGACGGCTTGCCCGCCACGGTCAAGCACCCCCGTCATCCGGCCTAGCGCCGGACTGCGGACATGGTCACGGATGAAATCCTCCGGCCTTGACCAGATCAATTGGACCGGACGTTCGATCTGTTTGGCAATAACCGCAATTTGCGCCGCAATCAGGCTGTCGAAATTGCGGTCAAAGCTGCCCCCTGCAAATGTCGGATACACCACAACATCAGCCGGGTCGATGCCAATCGCTTTTGCCGCAGCCAACCGCGCGGTTTCTGGCGCTTGGCTTGCGATCCACAACTGCAACCGGCCATTATTAAAGGCAGCAGTGGCCGAACGCGTCTCGATCGGGGCGTGCACGGCGGCAGCAACCAGATAGTCGGCTTTGTAAACCCGGGTCTCTGCCTTATCGGCCAACGCCGCATCGACGTCGCCAGCACGAATCAGCCGTTTTCCGGGGCCTTTGGCAATCGCGTTGGATAGGCTTTGCACCATGTCGCCGCTGTCGGCCAATTGGCCTTTGGTACTAAATACCGGCGCCATCGCGTCGAGCGCCTTGTTTGCGGCCCACCAATTAGTTGCAACTGCGGCGATCCAGTGATCGGTTCTGACAATGTCGACAAGGCCGCGAATTTTCAAACCTTTGGTTTTTGCCGACTTCAAGGTCGTGTTGCCGATCGGCCCGCTCCTGATCGACGCATAGAGCATATCGGGCAAGCGGATGTCGCCTGCGAAACTGGCGCTGCCATCAACCTTTGCCGACAGATCGAGACGCGGCGCATCATGACCCGATAAATGGTTTTGAGCAGAAACGTTCAGCGGAATGGGGTCGGGCGGTGTTAGCTGCGCTGCGTCAACGACCAGTTCGGCAAATGCCAGTCGCCTTTTGCCAAAGACCACAAAGCCTTTATCAGTCTGGCACTTTTCCCAATCGGTATCCCATCGCGCAGCCGCCGCTTGGCACAGCAGCACCCTCGCTGCAGCACCAGCTTCGCGGCATGGGAGCTCGAACTGGCGAACCGATGACGAACCGCCGGTCACCACAAAATTATCGCGCGCAGCGATCTCGCCGACAATATTGTCGGCAACTGACCCGGCATCATGTGTGCTCATATTGGTCGGCAAAAACGCCGGTGCCCATTCGCGCGCCAGCAGCGTGTTGGTGAATAACGGACTGGCCGACACCGGTTGCACCGCGACTGATCGCCAATCCGCACCCAGTTCCCCTGCGACGATTTGGGCAAGTGCGGTGAAGACGCCCTGCCCCGATTCGCTCTGTGGAATAGCGATGATGACCTTGCCATCCTCGGCGATTTTCAGCCACGGTCCGAACAAATGTTCACCCTTGGCCGCAATCAGATTGGGCTGATATTGGCGTGGCCATAGTCCCCACGCGACGATCAACCCTACGCCAACGCCGCCGCCGATCAAAAGTTTACGGCGGCTGATGCCGGTGTTTTCATCATGCCCGTCGCTCATACAGGTCGGACCTGTTGGTTGTCGATCCATTCGGCAACCTGTCGCGCAATGCCGGCAAAAGCCGTTGCTACCGGTCCGTCGCCCAGCGCCGGAGGCTCACCTGCGTCACTCGCCAAGCGGATGCTGATATCAAGCGGAATGCGTCCGAGGAAGGGGATGCCCAGCTCCGCA
>JANLRW010000190.1:0-5843 GCA_031361925.1 Sphingomonadales bacterium | reverse complement strand
CCGCTGGTTCAGTCGGCCCGGGCGGCGCTGTAATCATTGGCCTGCTGGCGGGCGTCGTCTGCTTCGTCGCGGTCGGTTTGGTCAAAGGCACGCTGAAGATCGACGACTCTCTCGACGTGTTTGCCGTCCACGGCGTTGGTGGCATCATGGGTTCATTGTTGCTGGCGATATTCGCATCCGAAAGCTTCGGCGGCGTTGGTTATGCGGAGGGTGCCAGCATGGCATCGCAACTTTGGATTCAGTTGAAAGCCGTCGCCATCGTCGCGGTATGGTCGGCAGTCGCCACACTCATCATCGGTTACATGGTCTCGATGGTCCTACCGATGCGTGTCAGCGAAGACGCCGAACGCGACGGGCTCGATATCACCAGCCACGGCGAGCGGGCGTGGGATTTGGATTGATGTTCGGCGGCTTGATGTTAGCGTTAGCGCTGCTGACTTCGGTGGATGCCTACGGCGAGGAGGCCGCTATGAAAACTGAAGAGGGCTTGACTGCTGAAGATGACGCAATTGCGACTAACATCTGGCAGACACATGTTCCGCAATCAGGCCAGTCACTGACGGTTGAAGGCGAACTAATTCGCGCGGTGGAGAAACTGCGTGACGAAGCCCAGCGAAACGGCAATGGCAATTGGGACAAGGGGCATGTTATCTTTGTCAATTACATCGCTAAGAAACTCGCTAATGAACCGGTTTTCACTGCGCTTCAGCAAATGCGTATTCGGGAAATCATTTATAAACTTCGGCAGGATGATTTGGTTGAACTGGATGACGAAACATACGACTATCTGACGAGCCGCATTGTGCAATACTATAAAAAATATGGCTCGCAGCCCCGCAAAATCAATCCGGACCTTTGGCGGTAGTTATTTACCACCGCTGGTCGAACCGCCGTCCGACCATCGCACTCGCTATATTGACCTTCTGGATGTCGATAGACCCGCCCGCGATCCCCCAGCCCCACGCGTCGCGCATCCGGCGTTCCATCGGGTAGGCCGCCGAATAGCCATAGCCGCCCATCATTTGCACCGCGTTTCCGGTGACGCTGCGCGCGATCTGGTTGGCGAAGCATTTGGCGGTGCTGCTGTCTAAAATCGACGGCAGGCCCTTGTCGGCATTGACTGCCGCGCGCCAGATCAGCAGCCGCGCCGCCTCGACCTCCATCTGCATTTCGGCAAGTTTCATCTGCACCGCCTGAAAATCGGCGAGCGGTTTGCCGAATTGTTGTCGTTCTTGCACATAAGCCAGCACATCTTCCAACGCGCCCGACGCCTGCGCCAGCGCCATCGTTGCATTGCCGCAGCGTTCGAGGTCGAACGCTTCCATCAGCTTGGCAAAGCCGCCCGCCGGAACCACGATGTTCCCGACTGGCACTTTCACATTATCCAGATAGATATCCGCCGAAGGAATACCGCGAAAACCCATGAGCAATTCGGGCTCGCCAAAACTCAGCCCCGGTGTACCCTTCTCAATCAACACCGCACCAATGCCTTTTGCCCCGGGCGCATCGGATAGTCGGGTATAAACGAGATAGGCATCGCTATGCCCGCCGCCCGAGCACCAGCGCTTGGTGCCGTTTATGGTCACCGTATCGCCGTCTATCACGCCGCGCGTCTTAAGGTCGGTAAGCGCGGTCCCTGCATCGGGTTCGGACATCGACACCGCGACGATCATCTCACCGCGACAGACTTTGGGCACGATGCGCTGCTTCAAGGCCTCAGGCGCGAAATGACGGATGGCGTGGACCGGGCCGACATTGGCCTCGAATACCGGGAAAGCAACCGCACTCGATATCTTGGCAAGTTCTTCGAGAACAATCAGCGCGTCGAGATTGGACAGGCCCAGCCCGCCGAGCTCCTGAGGAATGTTAATGCCCAGAAAGCCCATGTCAGCCATTTTGGCAATCACCGAATGGGGAAGCGGCTCGTTCCTTGCCTCGATGCCAGAGGCCAGCGGCGCGAGTTCCTTTTGCGCGAACGCACGGGCGGTTTCGCGCAGGGCTTGCTGCTCTTCACTTAATCCGAAATCCATGTTTATCACCGTCGTTTAATCGTTCGATTAAATCATGGCGAAAGCCGGTGTGCGGGTCAACCGCCGTGTAGCGTCAATTCCCGAAACAACGCGCGATCAAGGATGTCATCAAACTTGCATCCCAACCGGTCACCCTCGGCCCACACAGCCGTTGCGCTGATCGGACTGCTCCCTGCCAGCCGCAGCCACAACCGGTCACCCACCTTCACGCTCCCATCGAGCAACACGCGGCATCCGTAAACGGAGAGATCGACAAGGCGGGCTTCAATCGGATGCTTTGCGTGACGGCGTACGGTCGTTTTACCGAGCAGGACAGGATGGCGCGCTTCTTTGCGCTGCTCCAGCCGGGCAGGTTCGACTTTGCGATATTGTGAAGTCATGTATCCCATCAACATCCCTTACCCGCCGACCTAAGCCAATAAGGTCAATAATCGGTAAATGATGCGGCTGATCAGTCGCCGGTCAGGATGCGGTCCACTAGCTGTTTGACAGTCGGGACGAACCCGTTGGAATAAAACGGGTCTTTGCCGAATAGATAGGCGCTGTGCCCAGCAAACATTAGGTTTTCGTCAATTGGCGCGCCGTGGGCGATGTTCTGCAACGCTTTTTGAATACAAAAACTGCGCGGGTCTGCGAGGCGGCCAGTCGAGTTATTGTCGTGGTCCTTCCACGACGAAAAACCGCAATGCGACAAACAGCCCATGCAATCCTTCTGATCCTTACGGATGACCTCGCCCGATGGCGGCGTCACGAAAACCAGCGTGCTGTCCGGGGTCTTCAGGGCAACGGTAAACCCGCGCGCATCCCATTCGCGCGCCTTCATCAGGTCCGCGTTTGTGACCCAGAAATTCTTGCCTTTCACGCCGACATTGAGTTGCACGGTGTGTTCGGGATCAGCGGCTTGCACATAGGCAATTTGGCGGTCGGAACGCGCCTGTAACTCGTTCAAGAACGGGTTGATAACGGCGCTCGAATAAAATCCGGTGGGCGAGAACTGGTGAAGCAGCACGCCGTCCTCGGGTATCTTGGTCAGCGCATCTTTCCAGCCCTGCGGGATCGGACTTTCCTGCGTCAGCAATGGCCGTGTGCCCAACTGAAATATGATCTGGCCCAGTTCAGGGTTGTCGATCCAGTCGTTCCAGTCGCGTAAATACCAAACTCCGCCGGCCATGACGATGGGCAGGTCGTCGGATATCCCCTCGGCCCGCATGACTTCGCGCAGTGCCTTGACGCGCGGATAGGGGTCTTCGGGGCTACGCGGATCTTCGGCGTTCGACAGCCCGTTATGTCCACCCGCCAGCCACGGATCTTCATACACGACCGCGCCCAACCATTCGGGAACCTTGTGATAGGCGCGCTTCCACAGCGCACGGAAGGCGCGTGCCGAACTGATAATCGGCAGATAATAAACGCCGTATTGCGCCGCAATTTCGGACAGCTTGTAAGGCATCCCCGCACCGCAGGTAACGCCGGTGACCATCCCCTTGGTTTCTTCAAGAACGCCGTGCAGAATGCGCTGCGCGCCACCCATTTCCCACAGCACATTGATATTGATTGCGCCCTTGCCACCAGCAATTTCATGCGCCAGCTTAACCTGCGCGATACCGCCGCGGATGCCGTATTCGACCAATTCCTCATGCCGTTCGGCGCGCGTCTTGCCGTGAAAGACCTGCGGGATCATTTTCCCATGTTCGTCGTAGCTGTCAGCATTGACCGCTGACACAGTACCAATGCCGCCAGCGGCTGCCCATGCGCCCGAACTTGCGTGATTGGTTGCAGCAACGCCTTTGCCGCCTTCAACGAGTGGCCAGACTTCTTTGCCACCATAAATTATGGGTTTCAGACCCTTGAACACTGACACGACCCCTATGTAACAAAATTGCGCTAAACAGCGCCTCCCCAAACTTTCCGCTAATCCAAATGTTCAGCTTTGTCGCGCAAAATCGGCGCGTTTCATCGCAGAACCATAGAGCTGGCGATAGCGTGCGAGCATCGTGCCCTCGTCATATTGCGAGGTTGCGAGGTAGCGGTTGGCGTCACCCAATTTTTTCCGGAGCCCGGCGTCGGAGGCGAGCGTCCGAATGGCATCGGCTAGCCCCGCCTCGTCATCGCGCTTCACAATGAACGGCAGATTTTCCGACGCGACCATGTTGCGGACGTCGCCAACATCGGTTGAAACCACAGGTATCTCGCTTGCCATCGCCTCCACCAGCGATATCGGATATTGCTCACTATCGGACGACAACGCGAAGATATCGAACAGCCGGATGAAACGCGCCGGATCATGCAAGAAGCCCGGCATCATCACCCGGTCACCAATCCCCAGCCGCGTCGCCTCGGCCATGATTGCGCTGCGTTCCGGCCCGTCGCCTGCAATCGCCAGCCGCACATTGGGGCCGGCAGCGGCCACCGCACGGACGAGCCGAGGCAGGTTCTTGACCGCGCGCAAGCCTGCAACCGTTCCGACAATGATGTCGCCTTCGCGCTGGACGAAGCCCGGAAAAGACCCGCGTTGTGGCCGCTTGTTATAATGCGCGATGTCGATGCCGTTGGGAAAACGTGCGATTTTTTCAAGCGGCTGGTGCCACGCGGTCCGCGCGATGTTCTCCAGCGTCTTTGACGGAACAACGAGCATATTGCTGCGCTGCAAGGCAATCATGCGAAACCAGTTGCGACGCTTGCTCAGGCGGAGGATTTCATCGTCGTTAAAGCCGTCTTCATGGTGAATAAGCGGCGGCAGATCCATGCTTCTGCATAGCAATGTATGCGCCATCACCCCGTCCATTGCCCCCCAATTATAGCTGAGGACGAGATGAAATTTTTTCATATAAGCAGCGAGCTTGCGGTAGCGGCCCATTGACGGCATTCCGGCAAGCGCAGGCGCATCGCCGCCCGGAAACGACACCTTGATTTTTTTGTTGATCGCCTCGCGGGCACCATAAGCGTCTGCCGCCGACAGCACCACATGCTCGGCCTGATCGCCAAAATGATTCATCAGCCGCACTGTGCGTGCTTCCTTGCCACCCAGATCGAAACTGCCGTGCAAATGCAAAATCCGAACCGCCGTCATGCTTGCCTTTCCGTCGTGCACGTCCCAGATGGACGCCATGCAAATCGAAGCCGTGCCGTCCCCCTACCGCCCCGATCCGAAAATCGCCACCCTCGGCGAAAAAATTGGTGATCCGGTCAGCGCAGCGGACTTTCCGGAGACAATATTGCGGTTCCGCAACGACCGATGGGCGGCAACCGTGGGACTTGACCAGCTAACCGATACGCAGTGGCTATCCCACTTCGGACGCTTCGATCCCTTGTCCGACAATATGTCGCAGCCGATCGCGCTGCGCTATCATGGCCACCAGTTCCGGCATTACAACCCCGATATCGGCGACGGTCGCGGTTTCCTGTTTGCGCAGTTGCGCGACGGGCACGGGCGATTGCTCGATCTGGGCACCAAGGGTTCGGGGACAACGCCCTTCAGCCGCGACGGCGATGGGCGGCTGACGCTAAAAGGCGGGGTCCGCGAGATATTGGCGACCGAAATGCTTGAGGCATTGGGCGTCAACACCTCGAAGACCTTTTCGCTGGTTGAAACCGGCGAGCCATTGATGCGCGGTGACGAGCCATCGCCAACACGCTCCGCTGTTATGGTCCGGCTGAGCCATAGCCATATCCGTTTCGGGACGTTCCAGCGGATCGCAGCCGAGAACAATGTCGAACTGATGGAGCAACTGGTCGATTATTGCTTGACGATTTTATACAATGAAGTGGTCGGCGATGCCCCCGCCGCGAAGTTGCTGAACCTCGCGGTCGAAC
>JANLRW010000177.1:0-9032 GCA_031361925.1 Sphingomonadales bacterium | reverse complement strand
AGCCGCGACCGGAGCCACCCGCTGCAACAGGCGTTCGTCGCGGGCAGTGTGCCGCAATGCGGATTCTGCATCCCCGGCATCATCATGGCAGGTTCGGTGCTGCTGAAGAAGACCAGCAATCCGGGCGACGCAGAAATCGACGCAGCGATCACCAATCTTTGCCGCTGCGGCGTCTATCCTCGCCTACGCGACGCGATCAAGCGGGCCGGTCGTGTGATGCGCGGCGAGGAGCGCATAGCCGCCGCCCCGCCGCCGGGGATCACGCCAGAGGATGCCGCAAGGGCGGTGCCTGCGTTGACGGTTACGGAGTAGCTGTTAAGCCTCCAGCTCGATATCCCAGTACAACCAGTCATGCCACGTCTCGTGCAGATGGTTCGGTGGGAACGCGCGGCCGCGGTCTTGCAATTGCCAGTTGGTCGGGCGGATTGCCGCCATGTTGAGTTGCATATGCGCCTGCTTGGGGGTGCGTCCGCCCTTTTTCAGGTTACATGGCAAACATGCGGTGGTTACATTTTCCCAGCTGGTCCGGCCACCTAGGCGGCGCGGGACGACGTGGTCGAAGGTCAGGTTGTGGCCAGATCCGCAATATTGGCATTCGAACTTGTCGCGCAGGAACAGGTTGAACCGCGTGAACGCCGGATATTCGGACGGCTTCACATATTGGCGAAGGGCGATAACCGACGGGATCTGCATATCGACGCTCGGGCTGTGCACATGGCGATCGTAGCTGGCGATGATGTCGACCTTATCGAGGAACACTGCTTTGATCGCAGTTTGCCACGGCCAAAGGCTCAGCGGGTAATAGCTGAGCGGCGAATAATCGGCGTTAAGCACTAAGGCAGGGCAATTTTCCGGATGCCTAGCCCGGCCAGCAGCTTCGAAAGTTCCCGTATGCAACATTGCTTCGGCCTTCTCCCCCCGTTGTCATAGCCGCTTTAAGCTTATCAGCGTTACAGCAATTTGACATTTGCCAACCTATTTGCACATCCTGTGACGTCAAGAGGGTAAAAGCACTAAATATGGTATCTCTGCCGAGTGTGGTTTTTGCGAAACAGGGCGGCGTGGTAACTCGCTTTGCGCCGAGCCCGAATGGTGCGCTGCATTTGGGTCATGCGTTTTCGGCAATGTGCGCGCATGATTTTGCGCGGGCGCACGGGGGCTCATTCCATTTGCGGATCGAGGATATCGACGGGACCAGGAGCCGCGCCGGGCATGTCGTGGCGATTCTTGCCGATCTGGAATGGCTTGGGCTGTGCTGGGACGGGCCGGTGCAATATCAATCGGAAAGGGTGGCTCGTTATGCGGGCGCACTCGAAAAGCTCAAAATATTGGGGCTGGTCTATCGCTGCGCCTGTTCGCGCGGCGATATAGCGGCGACGCTAAAAACCGTTGCTGTGCCGCATGGTCCTGATGGCCCGCATTATCCCGGCACGTGTCGCGGACGCGATGTTGCAGGTGACGTGCCGCATAACTGGCGGCTGGACATGGCCAAGGCGGCAGAGTTGGTTGGTCCGCTGCGCTGGCAAGATTTGGCGGCGGGCAAACAATATGCCGATCCCATGCTGTTCGGAGATGTCGTGTTGTGGCGAAAGGATGCGCCTGCATCTTATCATCTGGCCGCGACCGTTGATGATGCGGCGGACGACATCACTTATGTTGTGCGCGGCCAAGACCTGTTTGCTTATACTGCAATCCACCGGCTGCTGCAGTCGCTGCTCGACCTCCCGGAACCGGCCTATTGGCATCACCCGCTGTTGCTCGATGCATCGGGTGATAAACTGGCTAAAAGCAAGTTGTCGCCAGCGCTAGCTGATTTACGCAATGCAGGAAAAGACGGTAGTGCCGTGATTGATGCTTTGCGTCAAAGTCAGCTGCCGCTTGGAATTCTGGCTTCGGGCGCTTAAATAGATAGGGCAGGGCATCGGCCTTGCGATAAGGATATTTCCAATGACATTCCTGCTTGTATTGTTGATCGTTGCTGCCGCGGGTGTGGTGGTGTTTGCTCTCGTCCGCGGGCTTCACGCCTTTGCCAATATGCGGCCTGCCGAGGTGGATGAAAACGGCATTCCCGACTCGCTTAATGTGCAGAACAAGATGATGTTTGCGCGCGTGAAGTGGCAGGCGATCACGATCCTGCTGATTGTTGTGCTGTTGCTATTTTTCCGGGCCGGCTAAGCGCGCTTCATGGTCAAGCTGAACAAGATTTATACGCGCACCGGCGATGACGGCACGACCGGGCTCGTCGACGGCTCGCGCGTGCCGAAAACTGACGCACGGTTGCACGCGATTGGTGAGGTTGACGAGGCCAATAGCGCTCTCGGCGTCGCTATCCAGGCGCTTGAGGCCGATGGCGGCGATGCTGCTTTGGTCGCAGGATTACGCCGTATTCAAAATGATCTATTCGATCTCGGCGCCGACATCGCAACACCGGGTGAGAGTTTTGAGCCATCACCGATGGAGCTGCGCATCGTCGGCCCCCAAGTGGACTGGCTTGAGGCTGCGATTGATGCAGCCAATGATCCACTCCCGCCGCTGACCAGCTTCATATTACCCGGCGGAAGCGCTGCGGCTGCACATATGCATATGGCGCGTGCGATCTCGCGCCGGGCCGAACGCGCTTTGGTGGCTGCATCACAGGCGGTTAGCATTAACCCGCAAGCGCTCAAATATCTCAACCGGTTGTCGGACTATCTGTTCGTTTTATGCCGCCTCGTCAACGTCGGCAGGGGCGGCGACATATTGTGGGTGCCGGGCGGATCGCGGTGAGCGCGGGCCTTAAGGACCGGTTTTTTGCCACTCGGACATTGACCGCCGAGCTCGCAGCGCCCTTGTCTGACGCCGATGCCACCGTGCAGTCGATGGACGACGCGTCGCCAACCAAATGGCATTTGGCGCATGTGACATGGTTCCTCGAAACGTTCGTGTTGCGCGACTATGTCGCCGGATACCGGGCATATGACGAAAGCTTCGCCTTTCTGTTCAACAGTTATTACGAAGCCGAAGGCGCACGCCACGCGAGAGCGCATCGCGGATTGTTGACGCGGCCTTCGCTCGTGGAGGTTCTGGAATACCGCCAGCATGTCGAGGCCGCGATTGGCGATGCGTGGAACAATCTGCCTGACGCTGCATTGCACTTGATTGAACTTGGTATCCATCACGAACAACAGCATCAGGAATTGCTGCTGACCGATATATTGCATCTGTTTTCGTTCAATCCGACGTTGCCTGCCTACTGGCCCGAGCCGGTCGCGGTAACAGCGGACCGAAACACCCCGCCGCTTGGCTGGACACAGGGCCCCTGCGGTATTCAATCCGTCGGACATCATGGCGATGGGTTTGCTTTCGACTGTGAGGGCCCGCGTCATCAGGTTCTGCTGCAACCATTTGCTCTTGCTGACCGGACGGTGACGAACGGCGAATGGATCGAGTTCATGGCCGCTGGCGGCTACCGCGACGCACGGCACTGGCTTTCCGATGGATGGAGCTGGATCCAGCGCGAAGCCATTGCGGCACCGCTTTACTGGCGGCAGGGCGGTGACGGTGCGTGGTCCACATTTGGTTTAGGCGGCTTCGACGCAGTCGATGCAAGTGCACCAGTGACACATATCAGCTTATATGAGGCCGATGCCTATGCCGCGTGGGCAGACGCTCGATTGCCGACCGAAGCCGAGTGGGAAGTGGTCGCTGCATCGCATGACCCAAACGCGGGCAACCAACTGGATAGTGCTGGAACTGTCGCGCCCCTCGCCGCACGAGCGGACGCGATGTTCGGCAACGTCTGGGAATGGTCAGGCAGCGCCTTTCGGCCTTATCCCGGTTTCAAAGCCGCCGACGGCGCGGTCGGCGAATATAATGGCAAGTTCATGAGTGGACAGTTTGTGCTTCGCGGTGGCAGCTGTGCGACGCCGCGTGGCCATATGCGCGCCAGTTACCGCAATTTCTTCTACCCGCATCAGCGTTGGCAGTTCACCGGATTGCGGCTCGCGCGCGATGCCTGATCCGCAGTTCAAGGCCGATGTGCTGGCGGGGCTGGCAGGGCCACGCCGCGCGATCCCGGCACGCTGGTTTTATGACGAGCACGGCTCTGAATTGTTTGACGACATCACCCGGCTGCCTGAATATTATCCGACACGAGTTGAAACGGCGCTGTTGTATGATTGCCGCGCTGACATTGCGGCGCGTGTCGGTGCGGGCCATGCGGTGGTCGAATTTGGCGCTGGTAGTGCGACCAAGACGCCGTTGCTGCTCGGTGCGGTCGCGCCTTCGGCTTATGTCCCTATCGACATTTCGGGTGATTATTTGCGGGATGCAGCGGAGGCGTTACAAAAAAAATTTCCCGCACTGCCGATCTACCCCGTCGAAGCCGACTTCACATATGCCCTCGATTTGCCCCCAGAAATCGACGATGCTCCGCGCCTCGGGTTTTTCCCCGGATCGACGATAGGCAATTTCATTCCACGCAGTGCGGTGGATATGCTGCGGCATATGCGCGGTATCTTGGGCGAGGGGGCGTATCTGCTGATCGGGTTTGACCGGATAAAACCGCTCGACATTTTGCTATCGGCTTATGACGATGCCGCCGGGGTTACCGCCGCGTTCAATCTCAATCTGTTGGCGCGGATCAACCGCGAATTGGGCGGAAACATTCCCGTCGATGCGTTCGTCCACAGGGCGATCTGGAACGATACCGAGGCGCGGATCGAGATGCACCTCGACGCAACGCGCGATATTTCGTTCGTGGTGGCCGGTCAGAATTTCGAAATGGCGGCAGGCGACACGGTTCATACCGAGAACAGCCATAAATATGACCTGCGCAGCTTAAGGATGCTGCTGCGTGCCGGCGGCTGGTCACCGGTCGCAGATTATAGCGACGCCGCCAACTGGTTCACGCTCGTGCTGGCGCAAGCCAAGCCGTATCACCGCGCGCCTTAGGGTCAGAGCCAGCTAAATCCACCTCCGGATTTGACCCATTTTGTCCATTGCTGCGTTGGCACGGCTAGACATAGAACCACTAAGCCTGCGCCATGCTGCCTAGCACTGAACAAAGTGGCCTCAAACCTCGAAGGTGGATTTCGCTGGCTTTGACCCTAACGCTTGCGGCCACAAGGCCCCAGCGCGTCGATGACAAATTTGTAATCGGCCTGCGCGCGCGCCGCATTGTCGCTTTCTGCCGATTCCACGAGATCGGAGGACAGGCTGCGCGGCAGCCCGCAGGCAAGGCGATACCAAAGCAAGGTGTTTTTGGCAGGGGCAGTGGCTGATTCGTCGATAACTTCGGCAGTCGAGACCGCCCAGCGCTTTTCCTGCCCCGGTCGGCTCAATATCGACAGCGACAACGGCTGGTCACGCTCAGTTTTTATGAAAACCTGCGTTTCGCCCTCACCAAGCACCGTTCCAGCGCTATAAAAAGCGCTGGTGATCCCAGTGACACGTTGCGGCGCGTCGATCAACACGGCCTCTTTGGTAATCGCGCGCAATAACAAATCATTACCGGCACTCCATAGGATTAGCGCATTGGGCCGCGCCAGACGGACTTCACCAGGTCGTCCGGCAACCGCGCTGCCCAGAACAAATATCCGGAGCTTCTTCATTTTGGGCGTCTTGCCTTTTGCGTCTTTGGGCACATCCAGCACGAAACGGACGCGCGGGGTCACGCCTCCTTGGCCGCGAATCAGCGCGCTTACGTCAGCCTCGACGAGCATCCGTTGCAGGTTGGCGGGCACCCCCACCGCCTGTTCGGGGGCCACTTTTTGTAAATTCCGGATGGTCGTATCGACGATCAACGGGGAAATCGTGACCAGATCTGCGACGTCGGCATAGCTTGCATCTTGTGCCGGAACAGCCAGCGACGACGGCAAAGGCGAAATCACCTGTGCTGACGCCATGCCGCCAAACCCTAGCAAAATTGCCGCAAATCCGTGCCGAACTGTGGCCATAGCCATACTGATTTCCTTCTGTCGCGATGCGCCAAGCGCAGCTACGTCTCTTATCCGAACTGTCCCCTTATGATAGCCGGTTAGATGAATTGCCGATGAATCGCAGAATCCGGATTGCCTGCCCTCAATGGCTTGGCTAAAGCTTGGCGGAATCGAAGATAAAAAACAAAAATTCGAATTCGCGGGGGCCTCGGGTGCATCGTCAAATATGTGCGCGGGGATACCGTATTAACATGGGAAGTTAGGAGAGTCGTTTCCGCATGGCATATGCTGACCAACAAGGGATGAGCACGAACCGTTTGGTTTCGATCATCGTCGTCATCCGTCTTCACGCTTTTCTGGGCTATGCGCTGGTCACAGGCCTTGCTTATGAAGCGGTGCAGCAGGTGAAGGCGAAGCTTAACGTCGTCGACGTCAAGGAAGAGGAGGTTCCTGAAGAGGAGCCACCCCCAGAGCCCGAAAAACAAATCGAGCCACCGGTAGTATCGCCACCGCCATTGGTGAAGACGGTTTCGCCGCCGCCAACCATCAATACGGTATCAACGCCGCCACCAGCAATCACACTGGTCCCGCGCGCCGCGCCGCCGGCGCCTGCAGCGCCGCCACCCCCGCCGCCGCCGCCCGCCGCGCAGCGTCCCAAGCCTGTTCCCAAGGGCAATGTCTCGAACTGGGCCAACACCAACGATTACCCATCGCGCGCGCTGCAACAGGAACGCGAAGGAACCACCGGCTTTACGGTTACGGTCGGCCCCAATGGCCGGGTGACGAACTGTTCAATCTCGTCGTCAAGCGGGCATCCTGATCTGGATGCGGCTACCTGCACCAACGTCACGCGCCGCGCGCGTTTCGATCCTGCACTTGACGGCAGTGGTCAGCCGACGACGGGAACCTACTCGAACCGTATACGGTGGCAGATACCGAAGTAAGTTTTTATGAGCCCGGCCAAAAGGGGGAGCCTTTCCGGTCGGGCATTGCCGAGCAACTCAATTTTTCTGAGAGGAAAGTAAAATGTCGATTCTAATTCTTACCGCAGCAGCTGGAGGCGAAGCCGCTGGTGCCGCAAAATTCGGCCTTATCCCGGCGTTGAACGAAGGCGGTCCGATTTCGTGGTCGATCTTCATCGTCATGGTCATCATGTCGGTGTTCTCATTCTACATCATGTTCACCAAGCTGTTCGAACAGCAGAAGGTTATGAATCAGGCCAAGCAAGTTCAGGCCGGTTTCTGGCGTGCAAATACGCTTGAAGAAGGTGCAGCCAAGCTCGACAAGAACAGTGCGTTCCGTCAAGTTGTTGACGACGGCATCTCGGCATCGAAGCAGCATGGTATGCTAACCGATCCGGTCGAAGCGCACGACTGGCTGCACGGCGCGATGTCGCGTTCGGAAGAATCGATTAATAACAAGCTGGCCGGTGGCCTGCCGTTCCTCGCAACCGTTGGTGCAACCGCACCGTTTGTGGGTCTGCTCGGGACCGTTATCGGTATTTACTCGGCGCTGATTAAAATCGGTATTGCGGGCCAAGCAGACATCGGCAAGATTGCAGGGCCGGTTGGTGAAGCGCTGATCATGACCGCAATCGGTCTTTTCGTTGCTGTGCCTGCAGTGCTTGCCTACAACTGGCTGCAAGCGCGCAACAAGTCGATTGCCCGTAGCCTTGCTACTTTCTCGAACGATGTCCTTGGCTACATTTCGTCGGGCGGTCGTTTGAAGCCTTCGACATCCGCTGCGCCAGCGATGAAGCCAGCAGCGGCAGCCGCTGTAAAGAAGTAAAACCGGGTTGGGGCCGTCGTCGATGACCGACGGCCCGGTCCGCCGAAATTTTAGGTCGGCGTTCGATCCCCGACACAAACTAGTTAGAGAGGATTAGCCAATGGCAGTCAGTACAGGAGGCGGCGGCAGTGATACGCCAATGTCTGACATCAACACGACCCCACTTGTGGACGTCATGCTGGTGCTCCTTATCGTATTCCTTATCGCCATTCCTGTTGCCATCCAGACCGTGAAAATGGAGATTCCGGTGGTTGCGTTCGAACCGACCAAAGCAAAACGTGAAAACGTGTTGCTGTCGATAACCACAACCGATTCGCAAGGCCGTGATCCTCAGGACCCGGCTTTTGAAGGGGCCAATCCTGGCGGTGAATGCCGCGTGTTCTGGGGCCAGACACCAATCGATTCGACCGAGTTGGTCGACCGTGCAGCAAAACATTTGAAGCGCGAATTTGAGGCTTTGGGTGGCGAAGCAGCGGCCAAGGCCGGTCTGATCGAACCCGATCAGTTGCCCGAAGCGCATATACGCGGCGACATCAACACCCCCTATCGTTGTATTGGCGGTGCGATTTTCTCGATGCAGATGGCCGGTTTTGCCCGAGTCGGGTTTATTTCGTCACCGTTCGTTCTTGCTGACGCGAAATAAGCGGCAAAAGCTTTTGAGGAGTAATTAATATGGCAATGAGTGGCGGCAAGGACGATGGCCAGCCGATGATGGAAATGAACACGACGCCGCTTATCGACGTCATGCTCGTGCTACTCATCATGCTGATGATCACCATCCCACCAGTGACCCATGCAGTGAACATTGATTTGCCAGTGAGCGACGACAGTTTGCCGCCGCCGGATATGGTTGACCCTGTGATCAACAAAATCATTATACTGCCGACGAGCGAAATCCAGTGGAATGGTACACCGGTATCATTGCAGCAGATGGCACAGTTTCTGGCGCAGACCAAATCCATGAATCCTGAACCCGAACTCCAATTCCAGCCTGCGCCGACCGCGCCTTATGATACGGTCGACAAGGCATTGGCTGAGGTAAAGCGTAGCGGAATTACGAAATTCGGTTTTGTCGGCAACGAACAATACCGCGTTTTTGGTAAATCAGCTCCTGTAGCCAATTAAGCCTGCGAACCGGTAAATTCGAAATGAAAAAGGCGACCTGCAAAGGTCGCCCTTTTTTGGTTGTGCCACGCGAAATTACTTCACCTTTTCATGCGATAGTCTTGTCATTAAAATCGCAGCGCGTTTGGCCTGCCGCTTGATACTCGCCAGATCGACCGTCTCGCCAATGGCATGATCGCCGGTCCCTGCCGAACCCAGCCC
>JANLRW010000140.1:0-5146 GCA_031361925.1 Sphingomonadales bacterium | reverse complement strand
GAGCGCATCGGGCGAAAGGGCGAGCAGTGACACTGCGGCGACAAATCTCTTCATGTCCGGTCTATGCCATGCCAAGGGGCAATGATGGAAGCCGGAAAGTACGACGTAATCATATTGGGGGCAGGTGGCGCAGGGTTGATGTGTGCGCTGACCGCCGGGCAGCGCGGGCGGCGGGTGCTGGTCATTGACCATGCCAGCGAGCCAGGAAAGAAAATCCTGATTTCGGGCGGCGGGCGTTGCAACTTCACTAACGTAAACGCACAAGCCGACCGTTATCTCTCGGCCAACCCCCATTTCGCCAAATCCGCACTTGGGCGTTATAGCCCACAAGATTTCATCGGCATGGTGGATGCACACGGCATCGCACATCATGAAAAAACGCTTGGGCAGTTATTCTGCGATGGCTCGGCACGGCAGATTGTCCAAATGCTGATGGATGAGTGCGACAAATCGGTCGGGGATGGCGGACGGGTCGATTTCGCTTTCGATGCGCAGATCAGCGACGTCGATCATGATGGCGGTCGATACCGTGTGACATACAGCGGCTTGAATGCATCGGCGTGCGCATTGGTCCTCGCGACCGGAGGCCCAAGTATCCCAAAGATGGGCGCGACCGGTTTTGCGTATGTATTGGCGCGGCAATTCGGATTGAAAATAATCGAACCGCGCCCTGCTTTAGTGCCGCTGACGTTGGGCGGAGACGACGTGCTATTCCGCGAACTCTCAGGTGTCTCGGCCGAAGTCGAAGCGACGCATAACGCGACGTCGTTCCGCGAAGCCGCGCTCTTCACGCACCGCGGCCTCAGCGGCCCTGCGATCCTGCAGATCAGCAGCTATTGGCGGCCGGGCGAAAGCATTGGTATCGACTTCCTTCCCGGCGATGACGCAACTGAATTGTTGCTTGCCGAAAAACGCGTAAGGCCTAAGGGCACGTTACGTTCAACGCTGGACCGTGTTCTGCCTGCGAGATTGGCCGAGGCACTCGCCGGACGGCTGGCATTGTCGGGCAATCTCGCGGACCAGAGCGACCGCAAACTGCAGGATGCAGGTGCCCAATTGGGCAACTGGCGGTTTACGCCCAATGGCAGCGAAGGCTATGCAAAGGCTGAGGTAACGCTGGGCGGCATAAGCACCGCAGAGTTGTCGCAACAGACAATGGAAGCCAAAAAGATGCCGGGGTTTTATTGTGTTGGCGAAGCCGTCGACGTCACCGGTTGGCTCGGTGGATATAACTTCCAATGGGCTTGGGCGAGTGCGGTTGCGGCGGGGCAAGCATTATAGCGCCTTCGCTTTACTGTTGCACATCTGCAACAGACGTATTTATCTTGCTGTGCCATGAAACTAATTGGTGATCATTATCGTTCCTGTGCCTGACTCTCCCTGTCAAAAAAGGATAAACGATGAAAATTTCCCAATTTTTGGCTGCCTCAGCCATCGCGTTTTCGATGACCGCAGCACCTGCATTCGCCCAAGCTGAAGAAGAAGAATGGGAAGGTGCCTATATTGGCGGCTCCATTGGCCTTGCTGCGCAGAATAACGACCGCAACGAAGGTGTTGTTTTCGACACCAACTTGGACAATGTCTATGGCGACACGGTTCGCACCACGACTGGCGCTAATGCCTTCTCACCGGGCTTCTGCGGGGGAGCCGCCAACGGCCGCACGCCGATTGAAGGTTGTCGCGGCGATAAGGACGGTTTGGAATACAACATCCGTGCGGGTTATGACGTCCAACAAGGCAACATCGTTTACGGCTTCGTCCTCGAAGGTGGCAAGAACGAAGCCCGTGACAGCGTCACGGCGTATAGCACGACGCCCGCGTTTTACACGTTCACGCGCGAACTTGATTACACGCTCGGCGCACGCGCGCGCGTCGGATATGCAGCCCGGGGCGCGTTATTCTATGCAACCGGTGGTGCGGCATATGCCAAGATTGATAACAGCTTTTCAACCAGCAACACCGCTAATAGCTTCACGAACAACGGTGGGACAAAGAGCTGGGGCTATTCCTATGGCGGCGGCACCGAGGTGAAGATCGCCAAGAATTTCTCGCTTGGTCTTGAATATCTCTACACCAATTATGTCGATGATGATTATGTGGTTGCAGTCGGCCCGGGCACTGCGCCTGTGACTAACCCGTTCCGCATCGTTAATCCGAACGGCACTAACATGCGCCGCGACGACAGCGACTTTGACATGCACAATATACGGTTGACCGCAGCGTTCCGCTTCTAAGCTGAACGCCTTTGGGTCGCAAGGGAGGGCGTCGGTGTAAACCGGCGCCCTCTTTGCAATTCAGGCGGCCTGTTTGGCGCGTGACTGTTTCTTGCGCTCGTTCGGATCGAGGAAGCGTTTGCGCAAACGGATGTTTTTGGGCGTCACTTCGACCATTTCATCGTCATCGACATAGGCAATCGCTTGCTCCAACGTCATCCGCCAGGGCGGGGTCAGGCGGATCGCGTCGTCCTTACCAGTCGAGCGGAAGTTGGTTAGCTGCTTCGACTTCATCGGGTTGACCTCAAGGTCATCGGGCTTGGCATTTTCGCCAATGATCATGCCTTCGTAGAGCGCCTCGCCGGGTGACACCATCAGGATGCCGCGTTCTTCCAATGGTCCAAGCGCGTAGGCAACCGCCTCACCGCTGCCGTTTGAAATCAGCACACCGTTTTTGCGACCTTCAATCTTGCCTTTATGCGCGTCATATTTTTCGAACAGACGATTCATGATGCCGGTGCCCCGCGTGTCGGAGAGAAATTCGCCATGATAGCCGATCAGCCCACGTGATGGTGCGCTGAAGGTGATCCGCGTTTTGCCGCCGCCCGAAGGTCGCATGTCGGTCATTTCGCCTTTGCGGACTGCCATTTTCTCTACAACCGTGCCCGAATATTCGTCGTCGACGTCGATGACTACGGTTTCATAGGGCTCGGTTGGCTTGCCGTGTTCGTCTTCGTTGAACAATACGCGCGGGCGCGAGATGCCAAGTTCGAAGCCTTCGCGGCGCATCGTTTCGATCAGCACGCCGAGCTGCAATTCGCCGCGACCGGCGACTTCGAAACTGTCCTTGTCGGCGGCTTCGGTGATGCGAACGGCGACGTTGCTTTCGGCTTCGCGCATTAGGCGGTCGCGGATCATGCGGCTTGTAACCTTGGTGCCTTCGCGGCCAGCCATCGGGCTATCGTTCACTGAGAACCGCATCGACAGCGTTGGTGGATCAATCGGTTGCGCGTGCAGTGGCTCGGAAACAGTTAGGTCGGCGATGGTGTCGGCAACCGTTGTCGTGGTTAGACCAGCAATCGAGATAATGTCGCCTGCCTTGGCTTCGTCAACCGGAACGCGCTCCAACCCGCGGAACGACATTATTTTGGACGCGCGACCAGTTTCAACCACTTTGCCATCGGGAGACAGCGCATGGATCTGCTGGTTGACCTTGACGGTGCCGGATAGCACTAATCCGGTTAGAATTCTCCCGAGAAAATTGTCTCGGTCGAGCAATGTGACCAGCATTTTGAATTCGCCGTCAACGTCTGCCTTGGGTTCGGGAACGTGCGAAACAATGGTCTCAAACATTGGCGTCAACGTGCCTTCGCGCAGTGCGGGATCAATCGACGCATAGCCGTTGCGGCCAGACGCATAGAGCACGGGGAAGTCGAGTTGCTCGTCGGTCGCATCGAGCGAAACAAACAGGTCGAACACTTCGTCTAGGACTTCTTGAATTCGCTCGTCGGGGCGGTCTACCTTGTTGACGACAACAATCGGGCGCAGGCCGAGTGCCAACGCCTTGCCGGTAACAAACTTGGTCTGCGGCATTGCGCCTTCGGATGAATCGACCAGAAGGATAACGCCGTCGACCATCGACAGGATGCGCTCCACTTCGCCACCAAAGTCGGCATGTCCCGGGGTATCGACGATATTGATCCGCGTGCCTTCCCATTCAACCGACGTGCATTTCGCCAGAATCGTGATGCCGCGTTCTTTTTCGAGATCGTTCGAATCCATCGCGCGCTCTTCGACGCGCTGGTTGTCACGGAAGGTGCCGGATTGGCGGAAAAGCTGGTCAACAAGGGTGGTTTTGCCATGATCGACGTGGGCGATGATAGCGATATTACGCAGTGACATTTGAAATGGGCCTTTTGGAAGGTCGTTATGGCGGCAACATGCCACCAGATTCTCGCGCGCCCTTAACGTAGAATGTGCTGCGGCGCAACATCGCTGGTGTTGCATAAAGCTCAGGCGCGCGCCAAGGACGTTCCGATGTTCGCCCGTATCTTTGCCGACCGATTTGTGCTGCTCCTTCTCGCCACGATTTTGCTGGCGAGCTTAATGCCGGTTCGGGGGAGCGCAGCGGTTACAGCTTCGCTGATTTCTTCTGCCGCGATCTTTATGTTGTTCTTCTTCAACGGCGTGCGCCTTCCGCGCGATGAAGTGCTGCACGGCGTGCGTAACTGGCGGCTGCAGGGGGCAATATTCCTGTTTGTATTTGGCGCGATGCCGCTGGTCGGATGGGGCATGTCGCATCTTTTCGATAATATTTTGCCGCCAACGCTGGCGCTGGGATTGCTGTTTGCTGGCATATTGCCATCAACGATCCAATCTGCTGCGGCGTATTGCGCGCTAGCCAAGGGTAATGTCGCGGCATCGGTCGTTGCCGCCGCGTTGGTCAATCTGGTCGGCGTGATGCTGTCGCCGTTGCTTTTTGCGGCTTTGGCGCATTCCGGTGACGCGCACATCTCGGGGGAAGCCGTCGGCCGGATCGCCTTGATCCTATTGCTGCCATTTGCCTTGGGTCAGATCACCCAGCGATGGTTCAAACCATGGGTCGATAGCCACAAGTCGCTGGCGACATGGATGGACCGCATCTCGATTGCGATTGCGGTCTATGTCGCCTTTTCGGGCGCGGTGGTTGCGGGGATATGGAGCGTCGTGCGCGGCGATGAACTGGCTTGGCTGGCGCTCGCGTTGGCGGTGATGCTTACAGTTGCATTCGGCGGGTCGTGGTCGCTCGGCGGGATGATGAAACTGCCGCGCGGCGACCGGATCACGATGCTGTTTTCAGGCGGCCAGAAAAGCATCGCCATCGGCGCGCCACTGGCCGCAACGATATTTCCGCCCGCGATTGCCGGAATGGTGCTGCTGCCGACGCTGGCTTA
>JANLRW010000110.1:0-1701 GCA_031361925.1 Sphingomonadales bacterium | reverse complement strand
CGCAAAGCTATGGCCGCATCGTCACGCAGAACGACCGTATCGAATGGATGGTCGAGCATAAAGACGCGAGCGAGGCGCAGCGCAAGACCAAGCTATGCAACAGCGGCCTGATGGCGGTCAAATCGCGCGACCTGTTTCCGCTGCTGGCGCGCGTCGGCAACGACAATGCGGCGGGCGAATATTATCTGGTCGATATCGTCAACATCGCGGTGCAGGACGGGCGGCATTGCTATGTCGTCAAAACCAACCCTTATGACGTGACGGGCATTAACAGCCGCGGCGAATTGGCAGCGATGGAGGCGCAGTGGCAGGCGCGCAGGCGGGTGCAGGCGATGGACGATGGCGCGACGCTGATCGCGCCAGAGACCGTCTGGTTCGCGTGGGACACGAAGCTTGGCCGCGATGTCCTGATTGAGCCGAACGTCTTTTTCGGCCCCGGGGTGAGCGTGGCGGACAATGTCAAAATCCGCGCGAACAGCCATATCGAGGGCGCGCAAATCGCCAGCGGCTGCGAAATCGGCCCCTTCGCGAGGCTCCGGCCCGGCACGGTGCTGGAAGAAAAGGCCAAGATCGGCAATTTCGTCGAAACCAAGAAAGCGCATCTTGGCAAGGGCGCCAAGGCCAACCACCTAACTTATCTGGGCGACGCGACCATCGGCGCCGGCGCGAATATCGGCGCAGGCACGATCACTTGCAATTATGACGGCTATTTCAAATATCAGACTGTGATCGGCGAAGGGGCGTTTATTGGCAGTAACTCAGCCCTGATCGCGCCGGTGAAAATCGGCCGCGACGCAATTGTCGCAGCAGGCAGCGCGGTATCCCGCGACGTAGCCGACGGCGAACTCCGCATGGTCCGCGCCGAACAACTGGTAAAGCCCGGTTGGGCAGACCGCTTCCACGATGCGATGCGGAAGAAGAAGGCGGAAAAGAAGTGATGGTTTTTTCAGCATTTCTGCGTTAGAATGGATGTTATGAACCAACTTGACCGCATCACACTCGACCCCACACAAATGGGTGGTCGTGCCTGCATCCGGCATCAGCGGGTGACGGTCGGTATGATCGTGGGGCAAATCGGCGCGGGCGAAACGATTGACCAACTGCTGGATGATTATCCCTATCTTGAGCGCGAGGACGTGCTGCAAGCGCTGCGTTACGCTGCATGGCGCGCGGAGGAGCGCGAAATCAAGCTCGCCAGCTAATGCGGCTGCTGATTGATATGAACCTGTCGCCCAAATGGGTGGCATTTCTGCAAAAATCTGGATTTGAAGCGGCACACTGGTCGAATGTCGGTGAGGTATCCGCGCCGGATTCCGAAATCATGGCACATGCGAAGGCCAATAATTCAGTCATCCTGACGCACGATCTGGATTTCGGCTCGATTCTCGCCGCCACTGGCGGAGATGCGCCGAGCGTCGTTCAGATCAGGGCAGATAATTTGTCGACTGACGCGATAGGCGGAAATGTTGTTACGGCGTTGAATGCAATGGCAGATGCGCTAGCGCAAGGCGCACTTGTCACTGTTGAGCCAGCGAGAACGCGGGTTTCGATGTTACCGATTGGGAATCAAGCGTGATCGTGCGGGCGGAGAAGTAACCGTGAGGCTCTACCTTTCATCCTATTTCATTGGCGATCATGCCGATGTTTTGGTCGATATGGCTGGCCAGAACCGGCGTATGGCGGTCATCACCAACGCGCTGG
>JANLRW010000091.1:0-1751 GCA_031361925.1 Sphingomonadales bacterium | reverse complement strand
AAATTGGGCAGGCCAGTAAAGCGGACTTCGTTGCGTTCAGACAGCGTGTCACCAACCCGAAGCGTGCCATGATTGGGTATGCCGATGATGTCACCCGGCTCCGCGCTGTCGGCAATCTCCCGGTCCTGCGCAAAAAACAGGATCGGCGAATGGATCGCGACTGGCTTGCCCAACCCAGATGGCGTCAGCTTCATTCCGCGTTTGAAGGTGCCCGAACAGAGCCGCATGAAGGCGATCCGGTCGCGGTGCTGCGGGTCCATATTGGCCTGAACCTTGAAGATAAAGCCGGTGACCTCTTCGCCCGACGGGTCGATGACCCCCATCGAGCTTGGTTGCGGGCGCGGCGGCGGGGCAAATTCGGCGATGGCGGTGATTAGGTCAATGACGCCGAATTCCTTGAGAGCGGAACCGAAATACACCGGGGTCAGATCGCCGTTCTGGAACGCAGTCAAATCGAAATCGGAATAGCCTGCCTGCGCCAGCTCGGCCTCTTCGCGCAGGCGCGCGACCCCTGCGGGTGACAAAACGGTTTCAAGGCTTTCAGCGTTCAACCCGGCGTGGTCGCTAACCTTGCCTTCAAAGGCCTTACTGTCCCCCGACGGTTGGCTCAGCCTTCCGCTGGCGAAATCATAAATCCCCTCAAACTCGCCGCCCATTCCGACTGGCCAGTTCATCGGGCAGACGTCAAGCGCTAGTGCATCGGCAACCTCGTCGATTGTCTCGAATGCTGGCCGCCCTTCGCGGTCCACTTTGTTGACGAAGGTGATGATTGGCACGCTGCGCAGGCGGCAGACCTCGAACAATTTGCGCGTCTGCGGCTCGATACCCTTGGCGGCGTCGATGACCATGATCGCGCTATCAACGGCGGTCAGCGTGCGGTAAGTGTCTTCGCTGAAATCTTCATGCCCCGGCGTATCGAGCAGGTTGAAAACGATGCCGTCCTTCTGGAATGTCATCACCGATGAGGTCACCGAAATCCCGCGCTGCTGCTCGATCTTCATCCAGTCCGACCGCGCCCGCCGTGCCTGACCGCGTGCCTTGACCTCGCCAGCCAGATGGATTGCGCCGCCCTGAAGCAACAGCTTCTCGGTCAGCGTGGTCTTACCGGCGTCGGGATGTGAAATAATAGCAAAGGTGCGGCGGTTTAGCGTCATGCCGCGCGGCTTACGGACTTAGGCTTGCCGCTTCAACCCGTTTGTCAGCAAGTCCGCCGCGATATCGGCGACGTCATGAACATCGCGGTCTTCGCCCATGACGCCATAGCGCAAGCCGAGAAACACGTTCATCCCGACAATGGCCCAGGCATGGACTTCCTCGACATCTGGGCGGAGCTGGCCCTTTGCAGCGGCATCCTTCAAGCTGGCAACATAACCCGCAACGGTATTCTCATAATGCGTGCGATAACTCGGCGGATCTACGAATTCGGCTTCATCGATAATCCGGTAAAGCTCTTTGTGCTGGCGCACGAATGTCAGGAATTCAGCCAGGCCTTTGCGCTCTCCCTCGAGCCGGTCGGCCTCGGCGGCCATCACCGGGCCGACGGTATTGCGGACTTGCGCCGACATATCCTGCACCAATGCGCGGAACAGCGAATCCTTTGAATCGAAATAGGTGTAAAAGCTTCCCAGTGCGACGCCCGCGCGCTGCGTGATGCTAACCACCGAACTTTCGTGAAAGCCTTTCTCGCCAAATTCAGCGGCAGCGGCGTCGAGCAACAGGCGCAAGGTTTTGCGCCCGCGTTCGGTGCGCGG
>JANLRW010000076.1:0-2666 GCA_031361925.1 Sphingomonadales bacterium | reverse complement strand
GCAGCAGAAATTTTTAAGAACCGAACTTGTCCATTGGCCCGCATGAAAAATTCGCGGTCAACAAACCATCCGGCCATCCGGTTTTTCCAACCGGTTATATTGGCCACTAGCGACACGACCCACCCCGTTTTTTGTTTGTGCAGCGCGCCTAGCAGAGGAACAAAGCCCTTGCGAATCGGTTAGGGGCGACTCGTGACGAGTCGGGCGACGCACACGGTGAGTTGTGGAAAACGTTATCCAAATGCCACAAATGATATGTCGTGATTTGCTAAGCTATAGCGCACACATGATAAAAGCCGTTATATTACAACGCGGTAATGGTGATTCGCCCATATTGTTATAGAATTTGACGGGTTTGCGTTGCTGGTCTTCCCCTTTCGCCCCCGACCATCTACCTAAGTTTGCCATGACCGAAGTCGAACAGATGATTGCGCAAATGACGGCAAAGGCCCGCACGGCGGCACGGACGCTTGCGCGCGCCAGCGACGCAACAAAGACCGCAGCTTTGCAGGCGGCAGCAGCTGCACTGCGGGCCCACGCGCCCGATATTCTTGCGGCCAACGCGATTGATATGCAGGCCGCAGCGGATGCCGGATTATCAGCCGCGATGCTCGACCGGTTAACACTCGATGCTGCGCGGATCGAAGGCGTTGCCGCCGCTGTGCAGCAGGTCGCGGTGCTGGCGGACCCGGTGGGCGACGTCATCGACAGCGCCACTCAACCCAATGGCCTGGTGATGGAACGGGTGCGGGTGCCGATTGGCGTTCTTGGCATTATCTATGAAAGCCGCCCCAACGTAACCGCGGACGCGGCGGCTTTGGGCCTGCGTTCGGGCAATGCCGTCATCCTGCGCGGTGGCAGCGAGGCAGTAAACAGCAACAGTGCTATTCATGCGGCAATGGTCGAAGGCATCACGGCGGCCGGACTGCCGGCCGATGTGGTGCAACTGGTCCCGACGCAGGACCGTGCGGCGGTCGGCGCGATGCTGCGCGCGCAAGGTGCCATCGACATGATCATCCCGCGCGGCGGCAAGTCGCTCGTGGCGCGGGTTCAGGACGAAGCCCGCGTTCCGGTGCTCGCGCATCTTGACGGCATCTGTCACACTTATGTTCACAAGGACGCCGACCCGGCAATGGCCAAGGCGATATTGGTCAACGCCAAGATGCGGCGCACCGGTATTTGCGGCGCGACCGAGACGGTGTTGATCGACCAAGATTATAGTTCGCCCGGTGCGTTGGTGTCGGCTTTGCTCGACGCAGGCTGCGAAGTGCGCGCCGACGATATGCTGATGGAACTCGATGCGCGCACCGTGTCGGCAGAAGATGCCGACTGGGATACCGAATATCTGGATTCGGTGATTTCAGCGCGCGTCGTTTCGGGGCCAGACGAAGCGATGGAGCATATCGCCCGCCACGGCTCGCACCATACCGATGCGATCATCACCGCCGACGAAGCCGTCGCCGCTCGCTTTCTGGCCGAAGTCGACAGCGCGATTGTCATGCACAATGCCTCGACCCAATATGCCGACGGCGGCGAATTCGGGTTGGGGGCAGAGATCGGCATTGCGACCGGAAGACTGCACGCGCGCGGGCCAGTGGCGCTCGAAGGGCTTACGACCTATAAATGGCTGGTCCACGGGCATGGCCAAACGCGGCCTTGAGTCGTTTGTATACAAATGATACATTAGAGCCATGAGCAATGTAATTACCGCCCGCGTATCTGACGAGGTTTTGGCCATGATAGATCGGCTTGCTCGTGACAATGAGCGAAGTCGTGCTTGGGTTGTTGCAAAATTGGTCGAAAATGCGGCCCGTAAGCAGATCGAGCTCGCTGACTTCATTCAAGAAGGCATTGATTCGATTGAACGCGGCGAATATCATACGCAGGAGGAGACGGAGGCTTGGTTCGAAACGCGGAAAGCCAATCGCTCCACACGAATCGCCGCTGAATGAAGCGCTTACACTGGGCCGATGATGCCCTACGCGATTTGGCACAAATCGACGATTGGTATGCAGAACGGGACCCCGATTTTGCAGATAGTGTTGGAGACGCGGCTTTGAGCGCCGCCAACTTTCTCATTAATTTTCCATTTGCAGGCCCAATCTATTATGGGAAAGTCAGGAAATGGCCTGTCCCCAATACGGATTATCGCCTGCTTTATCGTGTGAATGACGACGTCATCGAAATAGTGCGCGTGCGTCACGCCCGCGAGGATGTGGAGAAGATATTCTGAAAACCATCGGCCTCCTCGGCGGTTCTTTCAACCCGGCGCATAAAGGACACCGCGCCATTAGCTTGTTGGCGATTGATGCGCTTGGCCTCGATGAATTCTGGTGGATGGTGTCACCGGGCAATCCGTTGAAGCCCAAAAAGGATATGGCGCCATTGCCCGCGCGGCTCGCATCGGCAAAACAGCAGGCGCGGCGTAGCAGGATTAAAGCCACCGCGATCGAGCGTGAATTGGGCACGGTGTACACTGCCGACACCTTGCGCAAAATCGTCGCGCGCCACCCGAAAACACGGTTTATCTGGATCATGGGCGCAGACAATCTGTTGCAATTCCATCGCTGGCGGCAATGGCGAGCGATCGCGCGGATGATGCCGATTGCAGTTATCGCCAGACCCGGCTATGACACGAAAGCGATTGCGGGTCCCGCAATGGCTTG
>JANLRW010000072.1:0-3246 GCA_031361925.1 Sphingomonadales bacterium | reverse complement strand
CGCAAGACGGGATTGGCAATGCCAACACTGATTATTGCCGCGAACATTCCCGAAATCGACGCGGTCGCGGTGTTGCTTGGCGGGCACCAGCATCTTGCGATCCGGCGCGGGATTACGCACGGGCCGATTGCGATGGTATTGCTGCCGTTGCTATTATGGGGCGCGATGCTGTGGTTTGACGCTTGGCAAATGCGGCGCGGCAAGCGGCCTGAAAAACGGCTGCCGGTGCATAAGGGCTGGCTGCTGGCGCTGGCCTATATCGGATGCCTGAGCCACCCGTTGTTCGACTGGTTCAACAGTTATGGTGTGCGGTTGTTGGAGCCGTTTTCGAGCCAGTGGTTTTATGGCGATACGATTTTCATCATCGACATCTGGTTGTGGATCGCGTTGATTGCGGGAGTGTGGCTTTCGCTGCGCCGCGAACGGAAAGGCGCTGCTAATTGGCGTATTCCCGCCACAATCAGCTTCCTTGCAATTTGCGCTTATATTTTGGCGAACGGAATTATTACCGGGCGTGCCGAACAGATGACGGCTTTGGCAGTCCAAAAGCAGCATGGCATCCTGCCTTCGGTCGTTGTTGCCAACCCGGTTCCGGTGCAGTTCTGGAAACGCGAGATACTTTGGCGTGATGGGACCCGCTTTGGCTATGGCTGGTATACGGCACCAAGCAATGTTTTCATCCACGGCAAAGTGCGACTGCACGGGATGGACGATGACCGGGTCAGGACCGCAATAAGAGCCTATCCTGACGCCGATGCCTATCTTTTCTGGTCACGAATGCCGGTGGCCGAAGTCCAAGGCGAGGGAGATGGCCGTAAACTGCAAGTTTCCGACCAGCGTTTCGGGAACCAGCTTGTCCGCGACCGGTTTATGGTTTCCGTTCCTTGGAAAGGTGCCAGCGAATGACCGCCCCCGTTATTCTCTGGCTTCGCCGTGATCTGCGGCTTGCCGACCAGCCTGCGCTGGCCGTTGCCGCTGGGAGTGGCGCGCCGGTCATTCCGGTTTTCATCCTCGACGACGAAACGCCCAAGCACCGCAGGATGGGCGGGGCTTCGTGGTGGTGGTTGCATCATAGCCTGGCTTCGCTCGATGCCGATTTGCGGAAGTTGGGGTCTAGGTTGGTTTTGAGGGCCGGCAAGTCGGATGAGGTGCTTGCCGAGCTATCGAAAGAGACCGGCGCGTCGGCCATCCATTGCATCCGTCATTACGAACCTTGGTGGCGCAATGCCGAGAAGGCGGTGGCGAAGAACTTGCCTGAAGGCTGCGCTTTAGTCTGCCATGACGGCAATTACCTTTTGCCAGCGGGAAGCGTGACAACCGGCAGCGGTGGTCAATATAAGATTTATACGCCGTTCATGCGTGCATTGTGGCAGCATATGCCACCGCATGATCCATTGCCTGCGCCTGCGAAGATTGCTGTGCCGGAGAAATGGCCGGACAGCGATTCACTGGTCGATTGGAATCTGCTGCCAACCAAACCCGATTGGGCAGGCGGCATGAGGGAGATGTGGTCACCCGGCGAAGCAGGCGCGAAGGCGCGGCTCGACGACTTTACCGGTAAGGCAAAGTTGTACGACGAAAAGCGCAATCTGCCATCCGTTGCAGGCTCGTCATTCCTCTCGCCGCATCTCCATTTCGGCGAGATTTCGCCAGCGACCTGCTGGCATGCCACGATGAAGGCTGGCGGTTCGGTTGATGTTTTCCTGAAGGAACTGGTCTGGCGCGATTATGCGCAGAATGTGATTTGCCAGTTTCCCGAATATGGCGCCAAAAATGCGCGCGATGCGTTCGACAAACTGCCTTGGCGTTCGGGCAACGAGGCGGATGCCGACCTGCGCGCATGGCAGAAGGGCCAGACCGGATATCCCATCGTCGATGCCGGAATGCGGCAGCTCTGGGCAACAGGCTGGATGCACAACCGCGTGCGGATGATAGCAGCATCGTTCCTCATCAAACACCTGCTGATTGACTGGCGTAAGGGCGAACAATGGTTCTGGGATACGCTGGTCGACGCGGATTACGGTAGCAACAGCGTTAACTGGCAGTGGACGGCGGGCACAGGCGTGGACAGCAACATGTTCGTTCGAATCATGGCACCCTTATCGCAATCGGAGAAATTCGATGCGGCTGGATACATTCGCAAATGGGTGCCCGAACTGGCTGATTTGCCGGAACCTTATATCCATGATCCCGAGGAACATGGTGTTCGGCCAAAGAATTATCCGCGAAAGTTAATTGGGCATCGAGAGGCCCGCGAACGGGCTTTGAAGGCGCATGAAGCTGTGAAAGCCTAGCCCTCGACGACCATCCGGTGGCCGGTTACAAACGCACTGCCGAGCAAAGCGCAAATCGCATCCGCTACAACTGACGGCTCTTTCACCGTTGCCGGATCTTCGCCGGGATAAGCCGCAGCGCGCATTTTGGTGCGGGTTTTGCCGGGGTCGACAATTGCGGTGCGCACGGCGGATAGGTTTTTGACTTCCTCGCCGTAGCTGATGACGAGGTTTTCCAAAGCCGCCTTCGACGCACCATAAGCACCCCAAAACGCGCGTGGCTGGTTACCGACCGAGGACGTGAGCGCAATCAGCCGTCCTGCGTCGCTCTTGCGCAATAAGGCGTCGAATGAGGCGATCAGCACCTGCTGGGCAATGACGTTGAGCGTGAACACGCGGGTCAATTCTGCCCCGTCAATCGCAGGCACTGGCGCGAGCGTGCCAAGCATCGCAGCATTGAGGAGAAGGAAATCAAGCTTGCCCCACCGCTCGGTCACTGCGGCTGCCAACCGCGCGATGCTGTCGCCATCGGTAAGGTCGAGCGGTGCAATGGTGGCACTGCCGCCAGCGTCGAAAATGGCGTCCTCCACTGCCTCCAAATCCTTGGCGTTACGCGCGGTCAAGATTACATGCGCGCCTTGAGCGGCCAAAGCGGTCGCAATCGCCGCACCAATCCCGCGACTGGCACCGGTGACCAACGCGATTTTGCCTTCGAACGTTCCAGCCATGCTCAGGCCGATTTCCGTTCGCTCAGCAAAATCAGTTCACTCTGTTCGGCCTCATCATGGTCGGTCAGGCTGGTCGGATAATCACCGGTAAAGCAAGCATCGCAGTATTGCGGTTTGCCCTGATGCCGCGCATCTTCGCCAAGAGCGCGGTAGAGGCCGTCGATAGAAATGAACGCAAGGCTGTCGGCCTGAATGAACTCGCGCATCTGCTCGATGTCCATGTTGCTGGCGAGCAGCTTTGAACG
>JANLRW010000067.1:0-12879 GCA_031361925.1 Sphingomonadales bacterium | reverse complement strand
CCGCGCACCGGGCGCTGGGCCCATGCGGTGGTGCAGCTGCGTCAAGATAACAAGCAAGGCAGCATCTGGAACATGGTTGGGTTCCAGACCAAGATGAAGCACGGTGCGCAGGTTGAGTTGCTGCGGACAATCCCGGGGCTGGAAAAAGCTGAATTCGCGCGGCTTGGCGGGCTGCACCGGAACACGTTCATTCGCTCGCCAGTGTTGCTCGACCGGCAGTTGCGCTTGAAGTCTTCGCCTAACGTGCGTTTTGCGGGACAGATTACCGGTTGCGAAGGCTATGTCGAAAGCAGCGCGGTGGGGTTGATGGCAGGAATCATGACTGCCGCAGAGCTGGCCGGTCGTGACCTCGCCCAACCACCGCCGACCACTGCCCTTGGGGCATTGCTCGGGCACATCACCGGCGATGCCAATGCCGACGACTATCAACCCATGAATATCAATTTCGGGCTGTTCGCGCCGCTCGATGAAAAGGTCCACAAAAAATCGCGCAAAGCGGCGATGACGTCACGCGCGCGCGCTGACTTGGCGCAGTGGATTTCAGCGCATCAGGTAGCGGTCTAACAACGACATCCCGGCTTTGCCGCTGCCTTGGGCCGCGTTGCTGCGAATTCCTTGCGGGTCAGCAATTTGTCGCGATTGCCATCGGCTTTCGCAAACCGCTCGCCGGTCGCCGCCGCCCATTCCTCGAATGTCAGCAAATTGTTGCCATCCTTATCCAGCGACTTGAACGCCTTGGTCCGACTGCCAAGCATCTCCACGCGCGAGATGATCTCGTCGCGGTTGCGATCGTAGCGGTTGAAGCGCTGTTCCTCGCGGCTCGCCTTTGGCGCTTCGGGCGGCGTGGGTGGCGCAGCGCCGAAAGCAGGCGCATCTTTGCCTGCTTCGGGCAGACTTTCGGCCAAGGCAGGCGGCGGCGGTGCGGCGGGAATCGCGTTTTCCTGTGCGGCCTGACCTTGCCAGAACCAAAGACCCGCGCTTACCAGCAGCAACGCACCCCCTGCCCCCGCCAAGAACCGCCGCATTTGCCCTACCCTCTCTTTTCCCATTTCGCATGTTCGTTGTGGCCTGAAGTCTAGCGCCCCGTCAAGGCGTGCAAAATCATGCGGATACCGCTTGGTTTGGTCACCGATAGCGCCAATATCGAAAGCGGTCTCAACACCCGCGCCTTCACTATTGGTGGCTGCGTTGGCGCATCATAAACAACCCGCGCACCAAATCGCTGTTTCAAGTCAGCAAGCCCCCAAGCCTCGCCGATCGCGGCGATATCGTCGGTGCACCCGGTCCAATCGGCATAGCTCCCAAAGATCGCAGCCGACCGCTCGCACGCAAATGCCTTGAGGATGTCAGCGGTCCAGACTTCGGCTGCCAGCAGCCGTCCCCAAGCGTCGAGCAGCCCATTGAATGCGGCTTCAAGCGATGGCGAAGCGAGTTTGTCCAAAGCCATAAAAATGGGCTCGCCTTTAGGGCGTGCTGATGGTTCGCGGGCGATGGCGTCATGCCACCATGCCAGTTTCATCTGCGCGATCATTGGCTCGCTTGCACGACCGACGACCTCAGCCAATCGTTCGTCAAACCGCAGCAACACGGTAAACGCTGCACGCAAATCAGCAGATACATAAGCGATCGCGAGTCGCAGCGGCGGCGAAAGCTGTTGATCATCCGATATCATTCAACCTCCGCAGACGATTTTCCGCGCGAAATCAAGGTTAACCCGCCGGTAACCCTGTTCGTTCAAATACCGATTACTATCATTGGCCTAATGCGGCTGTTGAATTCTAATTGTGGAACAGGGGACTACCACGATGTTAGCACAGCCAAACGCTGCAAAGCGTCCTGGATTTTTGAAACGACTCCGCAAGGACCAGTCGGGCAACACGATTGCGTTGATGGCCGCCGGGTTAATCCCGCTGACCGCGATGATTGGCTCGGGCGTCGACATCAGCCGTGTCTATCTGGTCAAAACCAGGTTGCAGCAGGCATGTGACGCAGGCGCGCTTGCTGGCCGCAAAACAATGGGCAGCGGTGCGTGGAACACCAGCAGCTTTGCGGCACGGACAGTCGCAAACAATATGTTTGATGCCAATTTTTCCGCTGGGACTTCAGGCAGCGAAGGTTTGATGCGTTCCTACACCGAAACAGGCGGGGTCGTCACCGGTCGAGCATCCGTAGCGGTGCCCATGGTCATCATGGACATGTTTGGTCGCGAAGAAACCCCAATCTCTGTTCAATGCGATGCGCAGCTGGCGGTTCCCAATACCGACGTGATGTTTGTTTTGGACGTTACGGGTTCGATGAACTGGGCCGACGATGGATCGAACAACACAACCAATGTTGAAATCCCCAAATCGAAAATAATCGGTATGCGGCTTGCTGTTCGTTGCTTCTACGAGGCACTTTCCAAGCAGAATACCGTCGCTGATTGCGGGTCAACGCCAACCGGTGCGACGCAAACGGCGCAAACACGTTTCGGATTTGTGCCTTACGCTGTGAACGTCAATGTCGGGCGCTTGCTGCCGACCCAATATATGGCCGATAACTTTACTTATCAGTCACGCGTCCCGGTTCTAACGCCGGTATGGGCATATTCGCTCGGCGCAGAAAGTGGGAAATCTTATGGCAGTTACTCCAATCCTGCCACTCCATCGTCGCCAAGTAGCTCATATGTGGCATTGACGCCGTCTGGTACGGCCACTCCTCAAAACAAACTGATTCCTAATGGCACCACAGTAGCGACAGTGACTAACGTGTCATCTTCATCATGCACGAGCAGCGCCAAACCGGCAGCGTATACGATCACCGCAACGACGCCGACCGACGTGCTCAATTCGACGAACGGCAGTGCACCGGTGCATCCTGCGACGACACATCCCCACGGGACGTACACCTCAACGCTCGCTCAAACGCGTTATTTCTATCAATGGGTATATGATACGGGCGGTAGTGCTGCCAACAGGCGTTGCCGTTTGCAGCAGGCGACCTACACCAACGCGTCGTACAATAAAACCGCTGTGGGCACGACAACCAAGCCGGTCACATGGACGGAGTACACCGACACTTTCACCAACTGGGACTATAAGCCGGTTACACACAACGTCAGCGGTCTGAAAAATGGTTCAGGCTGGAACAGCTCCGTTGCGCTTCCCGTTGGATTCACGACGCAATCATTATTGGTCAGCGGCTCGACAACCAGCACATCGTACAAACGGGTCGCCAACGTTAACGCGACCTGGGACGGTTGCGTTGAAGAACGCCAGACCGTCAGAACCACAAATTTTGATCCGCTGCCGTCAGCTGCCAACGACCTTAATATTGATTTGCTACCTACCGGCGACGATACGACCAAATGGGCACCGTTGCTACCGAATGCGGTGTGGGGCCGGTATACCGGGTCGTCGACCGAAACGCTGGCGACCGTCACGACCGCCACTGACCTCGGTCGCAATATCAACAATTTCACCGGCAGTTGCCCCGCAGCAGCGCGAATTCCAACGACTTGGGCAACGGCGGCTGCATTTGACGCCTATGTCGCTGGGTTAACTGCAGGCGGCAGCACCTATCATGACATCGGTCTAATCTGGGGTGCTCGCCTGATCTCGCCGACAGGAATTTTTGCCGCAAACAATACCAATCGGCAGAATATCCAACGGCACCTTATTTTCATGACCGACGGTGACACGTCTACAGCCGAACAGAATTACGGCGCTTACGGCGTGGAATGGTGGGATCGTCGCCGGACGCCAACCGGTACCACGCCCACGGTTTCACTGTTAGATGCACAGGTCAACGGACGCTTTCTGGCGATGTGCGAATATGTGAAAAACGAAATGGGCATCACCTTGTGGGTTGTCGCTTTCGGCGCGGGTGTCAGTGGCACAGCCAAAGCTAATCTGGAAACCTGTGCGAGTTCGGGCAGATATTCCGAAGCATCGAATAGCAACGCACTGCTATCGACGTTCCGTGGTATCGCAGACGAAATCTCCGACCTCCGGTTGACGAGCTGATGCGCCGCAAGTTCGCTCATTTGTACCGGCTGGGTAAGGATGAACACGGCGTCACTGCCATCGAGTTCGCACTGATCTCGCCAGTGTTCTTGTTCATGCTGATGGGCACGTTCGATATCGGCTACGCAATATATATGCGATCAACTTTGAACGGCGCGATCCAGTTGGCCGCGCGCGATTCGTCTTTGCAGGATGCCACCGATGCTACCGAACGGGCAGCAATCGACGCGAAGGTCACCAACGTCATCCAAAGCATCAACAGAGCCGCGACCGTGACGGTTAATCGCACAAACTACGCAGCCTATGCCGATGTTGACCGCTTGGAAGATTATGTCGATAATAATCTCAATGGGACGTGTGACGCCAACGAACCGTTCGATGATGCAAATGACAACGACATCTGGGACAATGTCGGGGCGAGCGGGATCGGCGGCGCGCGCGACTCTGTACTTTATTCCATAACGGTGTCTTACGACACGCTGTTCCCTTTCTCGGGATATGACCGCAACGCCAGTCGTAAAAAGGTGGACCGGTACGAAACGCGGACGCGGAATAAATATATCACAACGCCGGGCGAAAAGCGGATAGTTCGGCTGCCTATTTACGAAAACGAAAAAATCGTGCGTGATAGCAGAACCAACATTCCAATTTACGAAACGCAGGTTACCGAAGTCGGCACGCAAAGATTGCCGAAATATGTGCACGAAGTCGTCCCGTTGCCGGGCGCTCGCACCGGTCAAATGAAAGTGCCGATCTATTCGATCATTCAAAATGGAACCAGGAAGCACAGGATCCCTATTACCGAGCTTGTCGAACTGCCGCGTGCCGGGAATCCGACAGGCTCAGTTAAAATGCCGATTTACGAATTCGTGGTAGAAACGAGAGACACTGCCAAAACCGTTGTCGATTATGAAGTCGTCAACGTGCCGGTTTACGTCAATATAGTCACCCAAACCGACAAAGGCCCCAGGCTCCGTCGCGTTTTCGTTCGTAATGAAACCATCAGGCGTCCGAAGCTGGATACCAAACGCAAAGTCACAACAGGCACGAGGCAATACATCCAGCGGAGACTGGTAGGGTATCAAACCGTGTCCAAACCTACCGTCATTCTGGCGCGCAAGATTACGGGTTATAAAACGCTGGTCATCCCGACATATCAACGCAAGCAAATCGGCACAAAAACTGTCAACCGGCCAACTACGACGGTTAAACGGACACTGATTGGTTACGTCATCAAGAAAAAATATAAGCGCGAAAGTGTTGTCACGGGTTACAAGACGATCGAGTTTTCGAGGGAAATGATACAGCGCAAGCTGAAGGGATACAAAACTATCGTCAAACAAATGCCACCAACCAAAACGTTGGTCGGAACGGAACAGTATAAGGTTGCTATCCACGATAGCAACGAGATGACTGACGCCTCGTTCGACATTAAGGCGATGAGCAAAAACCGAACGATGACCGCCCAAACGCTTCTTAAAAACCAGCCATATGGTGACCAGACGGCGCGCACGACCAGTCCCGGCAACTGTACCTGAGGGGTAGGCCATGTTAAAAAATGCAAAACCAAAACGCTTTGCCAGCCTGTTTCGGGCATTAGACCGACTGCGGGAAAATCAAAGCGGTGTAGCCTTGATCGAGTTTGCTTACACGTTGCCAATTTTTATCGGCGTCGGCATGTATGGCACCGAAACAGCACACCGTGCGGTGGCCCAGATGCAGGTCAGCCAAGCCGCGCTTGCGCTTGCCGACAACGCAGGCCGGATGGGGCAAACGGGCAATGGCAATATCGCGCCGACGATTCAGGAAAGCGATGTCGTCGAGGCCCTGACCGGAACCAGACTGCAAACGCAGAACCTTGATCTCCTCGAAAACGGTCGGGTCATATTGTCGAGCTTGGAGGTAAGAACAGTTGGTTCAGGCGGTTCTGCTCGGCAACAGCAGTTTATCCGCTGGCAGCGGTGTAAAGGGGTTCGTCCGTTCATTTCGGCATATGCCGGCGGCATCAACACCAGCAACGCCGCATTTACCGGCGTTGGCGAAAACCGGAACGTTAGGGCTTCTACCAATACAGCGGTTATGTTTGTGGAAATCCAGTATGCCTATAAGCCATTGTTCGGAAACATGTTTGCTGAAGGCGTTATTATCAATCAAGACGCTGCGTTCAACATCCGCGACGACCGTAATCTTGCCGGTGGGCTGAATAATGATCTCAACCCGACGAGCGACGCGGCAACGTGCGATAAATTCGATGCGACCTGAGTCCTAACGCCCCATCGTCGCCCGGCACGCCACTGCAATCTTTTCGGCATTGACCAAAGCCAGCTTTTCCAGATTGGCGGCATAAGGCATTGGCACATCTTCGTTGGTCACGCGCATAATTGGTGCGTCGAGATCATCGAAGCCTTCTTCCATGCAAATCGCCAATATCTCGCTGCCAACCGAACAAGTCGGCCAGCCTTCTTCGGCGAACACAAGGCGGTTGGTTTTGGCGAGGCTGGCGAGAACGGTTGCTTTGTCCAGCGGGCGGATGGTCCGCAGATCGATAACTTCGGCGTCGATCCCCTCGCCTGCCAGCTTTTCAGCTGCTTCAAGGGCCAAGCCGACGCCGATCGAGTAGCTGACGATCGTGATATCAGCCCCTTCGCGCATAATCCGCGCCTTGCCAATGGGTAGCACATGGTCGTCGAGCGCAGGAACCTCAAAAGTCCGACCATAAAGCAGTTCGTTTTCAAGAAATACCACCGGATCTTCGCAGCGGATCGCGGCCTTTAGCAAGCCCTTGGCGTCCGCTGCATCATAAGGGCAGATGACGATCAGGCCCGGGACACTTGCATACCACGGTGCGTAATTCTGGCTGTGCTGCGCACCAACGCGTGCTGCTGCGCCATTGGGGCCGCGGAACACGATGGGGCACCGCATCTGCCCACCCGACATATAATTGGTCTTCGCCGCAGAATTGATGATATGATCGATCGCCTGCATCGCAAAGTTGAAGGTCATGAACTCGATGATGGGCCGAAGCCCGCCCATCGCCGCACCTGTGCCGATGCCGGCAAAGCCATATTCGGTGATCGGCGTGTCGATAACCCTTTGGGCACCAAATTCGTCGAGCAATCCTTGCGTGACCTTATACGCGCCCTGATATTCGGCGACCTCTTCGCCCATCACAAAGACGCGAGGGTCGCGGCGCATTTCCTCTGCCATCGCGTCGCGCAATGCCTCGCGTAGTGTGAGCGTCGTCATGTTAGCGCCATCGGGGATTGCCGGGTCCGATTTGGCGGGCGTAGCTACAAGCGCGGGTACCGTAGCAGGAGCAGAAGGTTCAACAGCAGGCGTCGGCGCGGGTGCAGCGGCCGCCTCGGGCGTAGCAGCCTCATCGTCACCCGTTATCATCGCGATAATGGTTCCGACCTTCACCCCGTCAGTGCCTTCCGCCACGAGGATCGAAGACACGATGCCCTCGTCAATCGCTTCAAACTCCATGGTCGCCTTGTCCGTTTCGATTTCGGCCAAGATGTCGCCTGACTTTACGGTGTCGCCTTCCTTGACCAACCACTTGGCGAGTGTGCCTTCTTCCATAGTGGGTGAAAGCGCTGGCATTTTTAGTTCAACCGCCATCAATATTGCTCCACCAGCACGTCGGTATACAGTTCGCCGGGTTCCGGCTCGGGTGAACTTTCCGCGAAATCAGCCGATGCGGCGACGATCGTCCGGATTTCCTTATCGACAGCTTTGAATTCGTCTTCGCCAACGCCCATCGCTGCGAGCAATTCCTTGGCCCCCTCAATCGGATCGCTGTTATCGCGCACCGATTGCACTTCGTCACGGCTGCGGTATTTTGCCGGATCGGACATCGAATGGCCGCGATAGCGATATGTTTTCATCTCCAACAATACGGGTCCCTTGCCGCTGCGCACCCAATCAAGCGCCACCTCTGCTGCACCGCGAACAGCGAGCACGTCCATGCCGTCAACCTGAATACCGGGAATACGGAAGCTCTCGCCGCGCCGGTAAAGCTGGTCCTCCGACGATGCGCGGTTGACGCTGGTGCCCATCGCATATTGGTTATTCTCGATCACGAAAATGATCGGCAGCTTCCATAGCTCAGCCATGTTGAAGCTTTCGTAGACCTGCCCTTGGTTCGACGCGCCATCACCGAAATAGGCCAAGCATACGCCGCCGTCGTTTGAATATTTGTGGCCAAACGCGAGGCCCGCGCCGAGGCTGACTTGCGCACCCACGATACCGTGACCGCCGTAGAACTTATGCTCGGTCGAAAACATATGCATCGACCCGCCTTTGCCCTTTGAAATACCCGCCGCACGACCGGTTAGCTCGGCCATGATAAGATTGGGGTCGATGCCGTAAGCCAGCATGTGCCCGTGATCGCGGTAGCCGGTGATGACGCTGTCTTTGCCAGGCGTTAGCGCGGATTGCAGCCCGATGGCAACCGCCTCTTGCCCGATATATAAATGGCAAAATCCGCCGATCAGTCCCAACCCATAAAGCTGCCCGGCCTTCTCCTCAAAGCGGCGGATGAGCAGCATGTCGTGATAGAATTTAAGCAACTCTTCCTTGGTCGCCTTATAGGACAGCGGCTCTGCCGGACGCTCCCGGTTGGCGCGCGACGCGTCGGTTGAAACGGAGGCTTTTTTTGCAGGGCTTTTTTTAGCAGGCGATTTTGCCAAGGTTATCATCCTTTGGTTCGATTCCGGCGGCTTCGGTTGCCCGCCTAGTCAATAACTGACCACGTGAAAAGCGCTTTTCCGTAGCGAAAAGCACTGAATAGCAATTCATTTCATCGGAACGACAACTTCGTCCGGCGCAACGACGTTCAAATCTCTGCGCATCAATTCGCCGGCAAGGTCAGGATCGACATTATCACGGTCTAACAAACGCTGACGATTGCGCAGCGCATCCCGTTCTTTTTGTAGATCCGCAAGTTCTGCCGTCCGCTCGTGCAATGCTGCGCGGTAGTCGGTCCAAGCAATAATCCCGGTCGGTCCGAGCAACGCATAAGACGCAATGACCAGCAACGCGACCAGCGCCAGACCGGGGCCTATTACCGATTTCATATAGTCTGTGGTTTTCTTCTGGCGCGCCATTTCCAATTAGCATCACATATCAACGCTGGTTGCAAGCATCTGTGCTTAGCGAAAGATGCTTTGCCCTGCATAAATTGCTGCTGAGCCTAGTTCTTCCTCAATACGGATGAGCTGGTTATACTTCGCCAACCGGTCCGAGCGCGCTAGGCTGCCGGTTTTGATCTGTCCACAATTCGTCGCAACCGCAAGGTCGGCAATCGTCACATCCTCGGTTTCACCCGAGCGGTGCGACATCACGGCGGTGTAGCACGCGCGGTGCGCCATCGACACAGCAGTCAGCGTTTCGGTCAGCGTGCCGATCTGGTTGACCTTCACCAGCAGCGAATTGGCCAGCCCCTTGCCGATACCCATCGACAGGCGTTCCGAGTTGGTCACGAACAGGTCGTCGCCGACGAGTTGAACTTTGTCACCAATCTTGTCGGTAATGGCTTTCCAGCCTTCAAAATCGTCTTCGGCCATACCGTCTTCAATAGATTTGATCGGATAATCGGCACAAAGCGCGGCATAATAATCGACCATTTCCAGTGGTGACAACGAGAGTCCTTCGCCGGAAATTTCATATTTGCCGTTTTTGAAGAATTCTGTTGCCGCTGGGTCGAGTGCAAGAACGACATCCTCACCAGCCTTGAACCCGGCCTTTTCAATTGACGCCATGATGAAATCAAGCGCGTCGCGGGTCGATGCGAGATTGGGCGCAAACCCGCCTTCGTCTCCGACCGCTGTCGCCAAGCCTTTTTCATGGAGACCTTTTTTAAGCGTGTGGAAAATCTCCGACCCCCAGCGCACTGCTTCAGTCAGCGACGAGGCACCGACTGGCATCACCATGAATTCTTGAAAATCAATCGGATTGTCGGCGTGTTCACCGCCGTTGATGATATTCATCATAGGCACGGGCAGGACGTGCGCATTGACGCCGCCGATATAGCGATAAAGCGGCAAACCCCGAGCATCGGCAGCCGCTTTGGCGACAGCAAGGCTGACGCCCAATATTGCATTTGCCCCGAGGTTCGATTTGTTATCGGTGCCATCGAGGTCGATCATCACCGCGTCAATGTCTTCCTGATCCTCCGCTTCCAGATCAACCAATGCTTCGCAAATCACACCATTGACCGCTTCGACGGCTTGCAAGACGCCCTTACCTCCGTAACGGGCCATGTCACCGTCGCGCTTCTCGGCTGCTTCATACGCCCCGGTTGATGCGCCCGACGGCACAGCCGCACGGCCAAAACTACCATCCTCCAGCAATACATCGACTTCGACCGTGGGATTTCCACGGCTGTCGAGGATTTCGCGGGCATGAATGTCGAGGATGGCGGTCATGTGGGGTGGCTCCGATTGGGTTGCACGGGAACAATGACCGGGCGTCTATCGTTGTGTTTAAGATTTAGCAACGACGTGCATACATATACATTTCAAATGTAAAAACGCGGTGCTATAGTTGACTAAGGCACCTTTCATGCAAATATGTGTGAATGCGTCGATGCCCCTCTAACCCCAAGGAGTAAACTTCATGCCGGAAACAGCAAAAGCTAAGGCCGCACCGAAAACCAAAGCGGCACCCAAAAAACCTGCAGCGCCAAAGCCGAAAACCGCGCCGAAATCCGCAGTCCCCAAAACAATCGTCAAAGCCGCGCCGTCGAAGGGCAAGGCAGAAGAAATCAAGTCAAAGGTAAAAACCGACATGAACGACTTTAAAACCAAAGCCACCGACAGCGCTCGCGCTGCGGCGGAAAAAGGCAAGGACCGCGCTACTGAAGCGGTATCCAGCATCAGCAAGCTGATCCGTGACAGTGCCGCGACCATCGACGAGAATGTTGGCAAGCAATATGGTGACTATGCCCGTAGTGCTGCGGATTCAGTCGATGGTTTTGCCGGGAAAATGGATGCCAAAGATGTCGATGCGATCGTCACTGACGCGCGCGATTTCGTGCGCAAGAGTCCGGCAGTTGCTATCGGAGCGGCCGCCGCCATCGGCTTCGTCTTGGCGAGATTGGTTCGCTCAGGGCGCGACGACGCCTAATCGGCAAACCGCGTTGAAAAACGCGGGCAAAGGGCTAATGGCGTCTATATGATAGAAGAACTGCCAGGCAGTGATGATACACCCGGCCCGCTGCCTGCGCGAGAGCAGGTCGCGCGGTTGGTCGGCGATTTCCGGGTTATGGCAAACGCCGAGGTCAATTACTACCGTGCTCGACTTTCGTACAGCGCGGGTATCGCCAAATGGACAAGCCTGTTTGTGGCACTGGCGTTGTTCAGTCTGTCCGGTGCGATAATCGCATTGATATTGGGGTTACTTTTGGCGCTATCGCAAACCATCGGATTTTTGGCAGCAACATTGTGTATGACCGTGGGGTTCATCTTGATAGCGGTGCTATTTGCGATGATTGCAAGGAACAACGTGCGCAAGCTGTCGTTTCCCGAATTTGAAAAACCGGACCATGACTGAGCGCGACACAATTATTGCATCGCATTTTGACCGGCTTCGTGCGCGCAACGTTGTCAAATGCGATGTAGATGAGGCAAAAGTTGAACTCCATCCGCAAACACAGATTAACCGCTTTGTTGATCGGCAGAAGGTCGCTGCGACCAAAGCTATGGATTTAGCCGCAAGCAGGGCCAAAGCGAATGCGCCCTATATTGGCATTTTGGGGCTGGGCGCGATATTAATCCTTGCTCGTCGGCCGATTTCAAAATGGCTTTCCAAGATTAAAACGCCTATCAAACCGAACAACCGCTAAGACTGGATCAAGACGATGAGCAAACTGGGTGACGGCATCAAATCCGCTAAAGAAACCGCCAAGGGCAGCATTGCCACTGCCAAGGAAACCGCAGCACAAACTTCGGCTGTAGCGCGCGAACAAGCGACGAAAGCTTACGAATCAGGCCGCGAAGCAGCAGCGCGTGGGGTCAACACCTCAAAGGATATCGCAACCAAAGCGATGATTAAATCGGGTGATAGTATCGACAAGAATCCGCTAGCCATTGTGCTGGGTGGCATGGCCATCGGCGCTATTGTGGGCGCTTTGTTGCCGCGCACTGAACGCGAAGTGAAGATGATGGGCAAAACTGGCAAAAAGCTCAATAAGAAAGCAAAGAAGATCGCCGCGGCAGCCAAAAACGCTGGAAAAAGCAAGGTCGATAGCCTTGGTTTCAATAGCGACGCCATTCGCGACCAGTTCCGCGACCTTGTTGGCAAGGCCGCTGAGGCGGTGAAAGCCGCTGGGCAAGCCGCCAGTGAAGCGGCAAAGACGAAGGACTAAGGGGCAGTTGTGACAACACAAAAACTACATCTAGTTTTCGGTGGCCGCGTAACGGACCCGCAAACGCTTGATTTTACCAACCTAGAAAAATTGGACATTGTCGGCATGTTTCCGAATTATGCCAGCGCCGAAGAAGCTTGGCGCAGCGCGGCACAACGGACCGTCGATGATGCCGAAATGAAATATGTTGTGGTCCACCTGCATAAACTTTTGCAGCCCGAGTAACTCCTCTCAAGCCTTGCGGTAGCGCCATAGCAAGAGCGGACGCACGAGCAACAATCCCGCGATGAACCCGCCAATGTGCGACCAAATCGCGATCCCCATTCCCATCCCTGGCGCAACAAATCCGATAGCGAGGTTCAGCGCTGCCCAAGCGACTAGCAAATGCAGTGGCCGCGCAACGGACGCTGGAATAGGTCCCCAATTTTTAGGCTGCTTGTTCGGGAAAAGGATAACGTAAGCGCCGATCACCGCCGAAATCGCGCCGCTTGCGCCAATGATCGGCGT
>JANLRW010000065.1:0-3388 GCA_031361925.1 Sphingomonadales bacterium | reverse complement strand
GGCAAAATCCGCATTCCGCTCAACGAAGAGGGCAAGGCCGGCGGCGGGCAGATCGAGGAATATCTGCGCGCCTATAATGGCGAAGGTATCCAGCATATTGCTTTTATTTGCGACGATTTGCTCGGCTGCTGGGATAATCTCAAAAAGCTTGGCGTGCCGTTCATGACCGCGCCGCCAGAGACATATTACGCAATGCTTGAGGGCCGACTGCCTGGCCACGGCGAACCGGTAGAGCAACTAAAGCAACGCGGTATATTGCTCGACGGCACCACTGACGGCGGCCAGCCGCGCCTGCTGCTGCAGATCTTTGCGCAACCGCAAATCGGGCCGGTGTTCTTCGAATTCATCCAGCGCCGCGGCGACGAAGGGTTTGGCGAGGGCAATTTCAAGGCCTTGTTCGAAAGTATTGAGCGCGACCAGATCGAGCGCGGCGTGCTGGAGGTGGCATAATGAGCGCGCCTTTTTCCACGAACGGCGTCCACCATGTCGCCTACCGCTGCAAGGACGCGAAGGAAACGGTCGATTGGTATGAACGCGTGTTAGGCTTTACCTACACCAATGCTTTTGCAGAAGATTATGTGCCCTCAACCGGCGCATATGATCCGTATATGCACATCTTCCTCGACTGCGGCGGCGGCAATATCATTGCTTTTTTCGAGTTGCCCAACCAGCCCGAAATGGGCCGCGATGAGAAGACGCCCGCTTGGGTGCAGCATCTGGCGTTTAAGGTCGCCGATTTCGATACGCTCAAGGCGGCGAAGGAACATATCGAAGCGCAGGAGATCGACGTACTCGGCCCGACCTATCATGGCATATTCCGTTCGATCTATTTCTTCGACCCCAACGGCCACCGGCTCGAACTGGCCTGCGATATTGGCACCGAAGAACAATATGCCGAACTGAGGCGGGTGGCACCCGAAATGCTTGAAGAATGGAGCCAGACCAAAAAGGCACCTAAACACGCCGATTGGTTGCACATCGAACCGGGCGGCGAATAGGCGGTTTAGAATGAGTCGATAGCTGGCTTGCCGACCTTTGCTGTTTCGGCTTTGGGCATTTTGGTTTCCAGCGTTGTGAGCCAGATATTGGCCTTGTCACCCACAAACACCTGAGGTCGCGATGGCACCAAGTTGCGGTCGATTTCCCATTTGCCGATCAGCGCCACCGCTTCATCGGCAGCTTTTTCGAACGGTTGGCTTTTACGCAGTGCATTGTTGATCAAAGCGTCGCCGAAAAACGTCCAGTCATTGCCCGGTGCACAACCAAACGAGGTCCGCTGTGACGATGCAGCAGTAACGATGACAGTATTCTCGCTGGTCAGATTGGGGATGAAGACACCGGCATAGCAGGCCGACAGCAGGATCATCCGCCTTTCAAAACCCAATCCGTCTAATAATGCAGCAAGCCGCTTGGGCGCAATCATGCCGATGCCATTGTTGCCGTCGCGGTAAGCTAGGCCGGAAACCGGATCACCGTGCGTGGTCGCAAACAGGATCAGGACATCTTCTTTGACGTTCATCTTTGCTGCCACGGCAGCTAGCGCCGTTGCAAGGTTGGGCGGCGAACCCTGCGGCGTTCCCGCCGATTTGTCATCGGCACCAGCGGTCAGGAATATCGTCCGCCCAGTTGCGCCGTACCGGCGGCTCAATACCTTGGCCGCTTCCCCGGCCTCACGCCCGAAAACAGCATCGGAATCGAGCCCGATTGCAACGACATACGCGTCAACGGTGCCGGCGCGTTGCGGCTGGAGCGCCTCCAGTGCTGCACCCAGTCGTTTATGCTGTGCCAGATGCCATGTTGCGCTGCGGTTCTGTTCCATCGACCAGCCGTTTTGCGCCGCTTCCTTCTGGTCGAACACTTGCTGACCGGCCGCAGAGTTTGTGACGAGCATAGTCAGCGCCAACGCCGTCGCTTTCAATCGTCTGCGCATCGCCATCTTTCTTTTCGTCCCCCGAGGCACTCTAGCTGTTGCCGCCGTCTAAATGTGTCGGCATGATGCGTTAAAAGTTGAGAGGAAACAAATGAAACTCGCATCCCTCAAATCTGGCCGCGACGGCCATCTGGTGGTCGTTTCCAATGATCTGGCCTGGTACGCTGATGCCGCGCATATTACCCCAACGTTGCAGAGTGCGCTTGATGATTGGGATTTGATCGCGCCCCGGTTGGAGGCGCTCGCGACCGATCTTGAACATAATGCCATACCCAAAGAGCGGTTTCATGAGCATGACGCAGCCGCTCCGTTACCGCGTGCGTATCAATGGGCCGACGGCTCGGCCTATGTGAACCATGTCGAATTGGTGCGAAAGGCGAGGGGGGCCGAATTGCCCGAAAGCTTCTGGCACCATCCGTTGATGTATCAGGGCGGCTCTGACCAGTTCATGGGCGCGCGGGACGATATCGCGCTGGCCGATGAGGCATGGGGTTGCGATCTGGAGGCGGAGATTGTGGTGGTGACCGGCGATGTGCCGCAGGGTGTATCGGCTGCGGATGCGCTTTCCTATGTCCGGCTGATAGGCCTGGTCAACGACGTGTCGCTGCGCAACCTTATCCCTGCCGAACTGGAAAAAGGCTTCGGCTTTGTGCAATCGAAACCGGCAAGCGCGCTATCGCCTGTTCTCGTCACCCCGGATGGTCTGGGTGATTATTGGCAAAATGGGAAATTGCACCGAACTTTGATGGTCGATGTGAACGGCGCACCGTTTGGTCGTGCCGTGGCATCCGATGATTGTACCTTTGATTTCGGCGTGCTGATCGCGCATCTCGCGAAAACGCGGGATCTTGGCGCTGGCTCAGTCATAGGATCGGGAACGGTGTCAAACCGTGATGCGCACGGCGGGCCGGGTAAACCCGTTGCCGACGGCGGGCTGGGTTATAGCTGCATTGCCGAGGTGCGGATGGTCGAGAAAATTCTCAGCGGCGAAATGAAAACGCCGTTCCTCAAAAACCGGGATGTCGTGCGGATTGAAGTGCGCGATGATGCGGGGCACAGTATTTTTGGCGCGATTGAGCAAATGGTCCGGACTGACTGATAAGAAAACGGGCGGTACCGATCGGCCCGCCCGTTTTTTTCTGTCTATGGTGCAGCCGGTTAGCGCTTGGCGAACGCATCGCCAATCGAACAGGCGGCTGGCCCCAAAATCACGATAAACAATGTCGGCAGAATGAACAGGATCAGCGGAATTGTCATAATCGCAGGCAAGCGCGCAGCTTTTTCTTCGGCACGCATCATACGGTCGTTGCGGAACTCGGCCGATAACACACGAAGCGCCGACGCAAGAGGTGTCCCGTATTTCTCGGTCTGGATCATCGTTGTCACAACACCCTTGATGGATGGGAGGTTAACACGGTATGCGAGGTTTTCGAATGCCTGACGTCGTTCTGTCAAAAA
>JANLRW010000273.1:0-2694 GCA_031361925.1 Sphingomonadales bacterium | reverse complement strand
TGAAACCACACTTTCCGTTCGAATAGTCCGGCGCGTTGACGATCTGGTCATCTGGGAAGGTAAAGCTTCCCAAGCAGCAAAGGCGGGATCGCCTGCCGCACAACCCGGTATCGCCGCATCGAAATTGGCAGCGGCGCTATTTCAGGGCTTCCCCGGAAAGTCAGGCGAGACTATCCGCGTTCCGTAATTTAAGGAACGCATATGCCCATAACCGACATCAACGCCTCATTCGATGGCGGCAACATCATTGTCCAATCCATCAACTGCACGACCGCGAGCCTCGCCATCCGTAAGGACAAGGATTCGGAATTCGCGCAGTGGTTCCACTTCCGGGTTGCCTGCGTCGCTGGCGAGGAAATCGCGCTGAGGATCACCGGCCTTGCAAGCAGTGCCTATCCCGGCGGCTGGCCCGATTACCGCGCCTGCGTGTCCGAAGACCGGGATTATTGGGGGCGCGCACCATCAACCTATGACAAAAGCGAAGACGGTGGCACGCTGACCATTCGCTACACGCCGACAAGCGACCTGTGTTGGTTCGCGTATTTCGCACCCTACAGCATGGAGCGGCATCACGATTTGGTCGCCGATATCGCGGGTCACGAAGGCGTTGATTACCGTTGCCTCGGCCACAGCCTTGAAGGCCAGCCTATCGACTGTCTGGAAATGGGCGACGGCGATATCCAGGTCTGGTTTTATGGGCGTCAGCATCCCGGCGAAACGCAAGCGGAATATTGGATGGAGGGTGCACTGGCGATGCTTACCGATCCAGCAGATCCGCACGCCCGCATTTTGCGCCAGAAATGCCGCCTGCATATCGTGCCCAACTGCAACCCTGATGGGTCGCGGCGCGGCCATTTGCGCACCAACTTTGTCGGCGTGAACCTCAACCGCGAATGGGCTGAGCCGTCGGCGGAAAAAAGCCCTGAAGTCTTGTGCATCCGGAACGCAATGGACGAAAGCGGAGTCAATTGGGCGATGGACATCCACGGCGACGAAGCCATCCCCGCCGCCTTCATCGCCGGGTTCCACGGGATTCCCTCTTGGACCAACGAACAGGGCGACAACTATAATGCGTTCCTCGAACGTCTGTCCGCCCGCACCCCCGATTTCCAGACCAAATTGGGCTATCCGACCGCGAGTGCGGGCAAAGCCAACCTGACGATGTCCACCAACCAATTGGCCGAGCGCTTCGGGGCATCACATAGTTGCGTGAGCATGACGCTGGAAATGCCGTTCAAGGACAATCACGAACTGCCCGATCCGGAGCAAGGCTGGTCACCGGAGCGATGTATGTTGCTGGCGCGCGAATGTCTGGCGACGCTGGCGGAGATGATTTGAAAATTGACATTGCACAAAAATCGGTGCAATGTTCTGTCATGGAAATCGTAACTTACTCTGAAACCCGCGCTAATCTGAAGGCGATTATGGACCGTGCAGTCAACGACCACACGCCTATTGCAATCACGCGTCAGCGTGGAAAGCCGGTCGTCATGATCGATCTTGATGATTGGAACGCAATACAAGAAACCATGTATCTGCTTTCCTCGCCCAATAATGCAAAACGGTTGATGGAATCCATTGTTGACGCTGATGCTGGCCGTTTGATTGAGGTTAATCCCGAAACGATGCTGCCACTGTGAGATTGGGCTTCACAGCACAGGGCTGGGAGAAATATGTGACCCTGCGCGATGCAGATGCGAAAGCATATAAAAAGCTTGATACCTTGATACGCGAATGTTTGCGTCATCCATTTACTGGAACCGGAAAACCGGAGCCTCTCAAAAATAATCTAAAAGGGTGGTGGTCACGAAGGATCACACAAGAGCACCGGCTAGTCTATCGGGTCATGGGTGCAGGGGACGAGCAAATGCTCGAAATTGCGTATTGCCAGTATCATTATTGAGGGCATGATGCGCATCATCGAAGACGACCTTACGGGTATCGACATCCGCAACTTGCTTGAAACGCATTTCGCCGGGATGCTGGCAAGCTCTCCGCCCGGCAGCTGCCATTTTCTCGACTTCGACGGGCTAAATGCGCCCGATGTGACGTTCTGGTCGATCTGGGACGGCGGCAACCTCGCTGGTTGCGGGGCGCTTAAGGAACTGGGCACCGAGCATGGCGAGATCAAGTCGATGCGCACGCATGCTGACCACTTACGCAAAGGCGTGGGCGCTATGATGTTGACGCATATCATATCGGAGGCACGGATGCGCGGCTATCGGCGGCTCAGTCTGGAGACGGGCTCGACCGACGACTTCGTTCCGGCGCTTGCGATGTATGAGGCGCATGGCTTTCAATATTGCCCGCCCTTTGGCATTTATGTTGAGGATCCGTTCAGCCGGTTTATGACGTTGGCGTTGTAAACGACTTGCGCTAGGGCGCGCTGCGAATATCAACGGAGTCATCCATGCCCAAACTCATCCTCATCCGTCACGGCCAGTCGCAGTGGAATCTGGAAAACCGGTTCACTGGTTGGTGGGATGTTGATGTCACCGCAAAGGGTGTGGGTGAGGCTTGGGCGGCCGGCGAGTTGATGAAGGCGAAGGGCATCGCGCCTGACATCTGCTTCACGAGCGTCCAGAGCCGCGCGATTAAGACGCTCAATCTCGCGCTGGAGGCGATGGGGCGGCTTTGGCTGCCGGTGACAAAGGACTGGCGTTTGAACGAACGCCATTATGGCGGGCTGACCGG
>JANLRW010000443.1:0-2669 GCA_031361925.1 Sphingomonadales bacterium | reverse complement strand
CCACCCGATAGGGAGCGCCGTAGTGTCGACTGGATAAGCAAGCGGAATAGCATCCCAGTCGAACTTTGGCGCGTCAAGCGTCACTTTTGCCCCATCGGCTGCCGCTTCGCCAGTTAGCAGGCCGCCCAGCGTCTCGATGTTGCTCGTGCCGCCGATAAGCATTGCTACAGCGCGGGTAGCGTTGCCGCAAGCTTCGACCTCGCCACCGTCGGCATTGAAGATGCGCATTTTGAAATCTGCGAGCGACGATGGCTCCAGCAAGATTAGCTGGTCGCAACCGATGCCTGTCTTACGGTCGGCAATCGCCCTTGCGAGGGCAAGGGGCAGCGGGATTGGCGCATCGCGCGCGTCGAAGACGACAAAATCATTGCCTAGCCCGTGCATCTTGTGAAACTCGCCCGCAGTCATGGCGGGCGATTTAGGGGGTGCGGCGGTGTTAGTCTATCAAATGATAGCTGTGCTGAGGGTCAGAACCTATTAAATCTGCCTTGAGGGAGGATTTAATAGGTTCTGACCCTAGGACGCTCGACGGAGTGCGGCTTCCTGTTCGGTGGTTGCATGCTCGTCGAGTGCCCCGCGGCGCGCAATCAGCATATTTTTCTGCGCCAGAAGGACGCGGACCTGCTCGATGGTGAGTGGCTGACCGAAATACCAGCCCTGACCCTTTGAACAGCCGAGTGCTGCGAGCTTTGCTATGATCGCCTCGTCTTCGATACCCTCGGCGGTAATCGGCACGTCGAGGCTGGCCCCAAGGCCGGCAATCGCGCTGACGATAGCTGCGCTCTCGGCATTTTCGAGCATCGAGGACACAAAACTGCGGTCAATCTTGATCCGGTCGAACGGCAATGCGCGCAGATGTGCGAGCGAACTATAGCCAGTGCCGAAATCATCGAGGGCGATTCGGATACCTTGATTTTTGAGGCTGCCGACGATAGATTGCGCGAGGCTTAGATTTTTGAACAACGAGCTTTCTGTAATTTCGACTTCTAGCCGGTTGGCCGGAAAGCCGGTTTCGACGAGCAGTTTCACGATCTTTTGGGCTAACCAAGGGTCTTTCAATTGCACCGGCGAAATATTGACCGATACGGTCAAGCTCGGGTCCCAACTCTTGGCCTCTACCATCGCTTTGCGAATGATGCTCATCGACAGATCACCGATCATACCGGTTTCTTCGGCAACGGGAATAAAATCGTCCGGCGAGATTAGGCCGCGAACCGGCGAAACCCAGCGCGCCAACATTTCAAAGCCGACGAGTTCGCCTGTGTTGAGGTCTATCTGCTGTTCGAAGTAGGGCACGAATTCATTGTTGGGGATCGCAGCTCGGATATCGCCTTCGAGTGAATTGCGCGAACGAAGTTCAACCTCCATACCGTTTTCAAACCAGCTAAAGCCGTTGCGACCGTTCTTTTTGGCGGCATATAGTGCAATGTCTGCGCGCCGGATCAGCATGTCGATTGAATCGCAGTCGAATTCGGGCCTCGCGATACCGATTGAAGCGGTGACTGTCTGCTCGCTGTCAGCAATATGGATCGGGCGCGAGATTGCCTCGACTAGATCTTCGGCAATGCGGTCGATCGTTTCAGGATATTCGGGTTCAAACACCACGCATACGCCAAACTCATCACCACCAAGGCGGGCAATGATGCTGCTTGGCGGCACGACTTCGCGCATCCGGTCGGCAACTTCGCGCAACAGGACGTCGCCGCTATCATGGCCGTAAAGGTCGTTGATTTTCTTGAAGCCATCGAGATCGAGCATCAAGAACGCGACCGATTTGCCCCGACGAGCGGCACGTGCGCTAAGTTCGGTGGTCTTCTCTTTGATGGCGCGCCGGTTGAACAGGTTGGTGAGTGGGTCAGTGATGGCAAGATGCTGCGCGCGGACTTCGGCCTGGCGATAAACATCGACTTCGTCGCTCAGCGCGCTCGTCCGACGCCAAGTAAGCAGGATCAGCGCGATATTGAGCAGCAGCGCTGTGACCATTGCCTGATCCGCACCTGGTGAATTGCCGACGATCTGGCGCACCACTTGGGTTCCAACCTGTCCGCCGATGGCAACAAACATTGCGATCGCAACGAACATGACGAAACCATAGACATAGCTGCGCCGACGTGCGCTGCTTACCGGGGTGGTGTCCGCAAATGCGGTGGCTTCGGTCAATTGTTGATCCATCACTTAAACGCCATGTATAACAACAAGCTGTTTGCACCAAAAAAGGTCAATATTCGGTTAATCTCATGTTTATGCTGCTTCGCCTGTAAGGCATTGCATTTGGCGGATCGCCCTGCTAACTGCGCAATCGCAAGGTCAATACCTTGCTACATTTGTGTTGGAAATTCATAGTTTTCCAGGCTGGTCGGCGAAGTCTCGCTCACCGGCTTTTTGTTCGTTTGATGAAGGATTGCCTGTGTTTGACAAGCTAAGCGACCGGTTAGGAGGGGTTTTTGACCGCCTGCGTGGTCGCGGCGCGTTGAACGAGGCCGATGTCCGCGAGGCAATGCGCGAAGTGCGCGTGGCCCTGCTTGAGGCGGACGTTGCATTGCCGGTCGTGCGCGACTTTATCGACGGCATCACCGAAAAAGCGGTCGGCGCTCAGGTATTGAAGTCGGTTACGCCGGGGCAGCAGGTCGTAAAGATCGTCAACGACGCACTGGTCGAGATGTTGGGTG
>JANLRW010000264.1:0-2876 GCA_031361925.1 Sphingomonadales bacterium | reverse complement strand
GGCGCGGTAGCCGCGCAATATTCCAGCGTCTTCTAAAGCCTTTTGCCGCCGTGCCGCCGCACTGGGCGATAGCCCCGCCGCTTCGCCCAGTTCCTGCTGCGTCGCGCGGCCATTGGCGACCAACGCGCGGAGTAACTTGCGGTCGGTGCGGTCAAGTTGCATATTTTCTACGCCTTCATCAGATATCACGCGGAATATATGCGCGAAACCTCATATATTGTCCAATCTTTGCGGACTATCGTAGCAAAGACAGTGCTATTTCTTCATAATCGAGACTCAAACCGGAGAAGAGAAATGCGCGTCGGCGTCCCCAGCGAAATCAAGGTTCATGAATATCGTGTCGGCCTGACCCCGGGTGCAGTGCGCGAATATGTCGCCCGCGGGCATCAAGTGGTGGTGCAATCGGGCGCTGGCGCGGGCATCATGTCCGGCGACGAAGCTTACCGCGCCGCCGGTGCCGACATCGCCGCGACCGCCGCTGAAATCTTGGCCGGTTGCGACATGATCGTAAAGGTCAAGGAACCGCAGCCCAGCGAATGGGTGCAACTGCGCCCTGGCCAGTTGCTGTTCACCTATCTCCACCTCGCACCCGATCCCGAACAAGCCAAAGGCCTGATCGCCAGCGGCTGCACGGCGATTGCCTATGAAACCGTGACCGACGACAAGGGCACACTCCCGTTGCTCGCACCGATGAGCGAAGTCGCAGGCCGCCTCGCCATCGAAGCCGCAGGCGAAGCAATGCGCCGCAGCGAAGGCGGTGCAGGCATCCTGATGGGCGGCGTCCCTGGCGTGCCTGCGGGCCGTGTCTGCGTGATCGGCGGCGGCGTTGTCGGCACCCATGCCGCGCGCATGGCAGTTGGTCTCGGCGCGGAAGTCACCATCGTTGACCGCTCGATCGCCCGCCTGCGCGAACTCGACGAGCTGTTCCAAGGCCGCGTCCGCACGCGCTATTCGACCCTGGAAACCATCGACCATGAAATCAGCATCGCCGACGCCGTGATTGGTGCGGTGTTGATCCCCGGGGCAAGCGCGCCAAAACTCGTGACGCGCGCGATGCTCAAGCATATGAAGCCCGGATCGGTGCTGGTCGATGTCGCCATCGACCAAGGCGGCTGCTTCGAAACCAGCCATGCGACCACCCATGCCGAGCCAACCTATGTGGTCGATGGCATCATCCATTATTGTGTTGCCAATATGCCCGGCGCGGTGCCGCAGACCAGTGCTGCTGCACTGAACAATGCGACGTTGCCTTATGGCCTCGCGCTCGCCGACCGCGGCCTTGATGCCATCCGCGCCGATAAAGGCCTGCTCAACGGCCTTAATGTTCACAAGGGCCAGGTCACCAGCGAAGCCGTCGCCGAAAGCCTTGGTCTGGACTGGGTCGAGCCGCTGACGGCACTGGCGGCATAAAACAAGGTGTGTGCCGTTAGGGCCTGTCCCCAATGGAACACTTCTTGGATGGTGTAAGCGGATGACTTGACCGCCCACCGGTGCTAACCCGCCCCGCATGGGCAAAGAGGGACGGATAACCGCGCACCAGATCGCAGCGATGCTGGGGGTTTCGCAGCCAACGGTATCGCGCGCGCTGCGTGGTGACAAAAAGGTCAACGAGGATACCCGCGCGCGCATCGTGGCGTTGGCAAACGAGCTGAACTACACCGTCGACCACAACGCCATGCGGCTGCGCACGCAACAGACCTTCTCGATCGCGCTCGTCATTCTCTGTCGCCGCGGTGAAAACAAGGCAAATATCAATCCGTTCTATTTGTCGCTTCTGGGCTGCATCGCGGCGTCGGCATCCGAGCGTGGTTATAACCTCATCATTTCGTTTCAGGATTCGCCCTCCAACTTCTTCGCCAATTACACCGGCAGCAGACAGGCCGACGGCCTGATCGTGATCGGCAGCGGGCAGAATGTCGAAGGGTGGCAGTTTTTCGGCGATTACGCCAAGCACAACACCCCGATGATCTGCTGGGGCGCAAGCGAACAGGATCTGGTTTCGATCAGGAGCGATAATGAACAAGGCGCGCGGCTGGCGCTCGGTCATCTGCTGGCCAAGGGCTGCAAAAACATCGCCTATATCGGCCCGATGCACAGCGAACAGCCGCAGTTTCAGGATCGCATCAACACCTATATGGTGGTAACGCGCGAACAGGGCCTGCCTGTAATCTGCCCACCACTGCCGGAAAATGCAGTGCGTGAGGATCAGGGCTTTGCAGCTGTCAGCGGGCTGATCCGAGGTGGCACCAGCTTCGATGGCCTGTTCTGCGCCAATGACTTCATCGCGCTTGGCGCGATGCGCGCGCTCGATGAAAACAGGGTATCCGTGGGCACCGACGTCCGCGTCATCGGCTTCGACGGCATCGCCACCGGTGGCTATGCGCAACCGCCGCTGACCACAATCGAGCAGGATTATTTCCGTGCGGGCGAAATGCTAGTCGAAGCGCTAATTGCGGTGATGAAGGGAGAGGAGCCAAACGTAAAGCCGGTGCCAGTGCGCCTGCTGGTGCGGGGCAGCGCGTAATTGGTGGCAGGGCTTTTACCGAACTGATAGATTAAATTCTTGAATTACATGCCTTTTTGTCTGATTTAAATTTCGGCTCCCCCACATTTACCCCTACACCATGGGTATGTTGGAATAAACTATGGTTCGATTAATCAAAAGATTTTTCGGGCTGATCTTTGGACAAGCTTTTGTGATTCGAACTGCCTGTCTTGATGCAACCGCCCTCCATCGTCAGCGTTCGCAAAATTCAATCGTGCCGTCTGTCGACAGTTCAACAAATTTTAGATGGAGCGTCAAGACTGCCGAGGCTGACATTTTGATTTGCGTCACCTTATTACGTTATAAAGACTTTCGAGAACCGACCCCCGCG
>JANLRW010000406.1:0-1680 GCA_031361925.1 Sphingomonadales bacterium | reverse complement strand
GTCGATTTATGACGGCTGCAAGATGGGTGATGCCGAAATCGTTGCTTTCCGCCACAATGATGTGGAGGCGCTGGAGAAAAGGTTGAAGCGCCTACCTGCCGACGCGGGCAAGCTAGTGGTTTTGGAGGGCGTTTATTCGATGCTCGGCGACGTCGCGCCGCTGAAGGAAATGATCCGCGTGTCCAAAGACGCAGGCGCGATGATATTGGTGGATGAGGCGCACTCAATGGGCTTTATCGGCGAAAACGGTCGCGGTGTGGCCGAAGAACAGGGCGTTCTTGACGATGTCGATTTTGTCATCGGCACGTTTAGCAAGTCGGTCGGAACCGTCGGCGGGTTCTGTGTGTCGAACCATCCGAAGTTCGAAATCATGCGGCTGGTGTGCCGTCCTTATGTATTCACCGCCAGCCTTCCACCATCGGTCGTTGCCTGTTCTGCAACCAGCATCCGCAAGTTAATGCACAGCGGCAACAAGCGCGCGCATCTGTGGGAAAACAGCAAGACGCTGCACAAAGGCCTGCGCGATCTGGGCTTCCAACTCGGCACTCCAGAAGCACAAAGCGCAATCATCGCGGTTATCATGCCCGACCTCGAAAAAGGTGCCGCAATGTGGCAGGCGTTGTTGGAAAACGGGCTTTATGTGAATTTGGCCCGCCCGCCAGCGACACCTGCTGGCATGACACTCCTGCGCTGCTCGCTCTGCGCGGAGCATACCAGCGAGCAGGTGGCGGACATTCTCGACCGGTTTGAACGCGCTGGCAAAGCTGTGGGGATTATATAAATCGCTATTAAAAGTTACTACTGAATCTGTACGACGGGAGGGTGTGGCAAATGCTGAACGCAGTTTTTATACTCGCATTACAGGCATCGGCGTTCATTCCGCCCCAAGCGTTGGTTCCGATCCACATTGTAGAGCAAGGCGCTGCCCAAAAACCGGAAGGCGCCAAGCCGGGGAAGCCATTTTATTTCCAGCGTCTTGTTATTGCGGGGCAAGCCAAGCTTCTGATAGAAGGCCAAGAACTCGATCTATTTCGAGATAGCTATAATTTGGACGACCATGCGCCGTTTGCGCCGTATGACTGGGTCGATGCGCCCGTTACTCGCGGAGGATTGTCCAAACACCGTGACTATGTGTTTTGCTCGACATATTTGAAATTGGGAAAAGGTGTGGCAGCGGCGTGTTTTCGCGATGAAAACCGCGACGGTAAATTTGATGCTGTTGCCCGGTTTGAAGGAGGGATTCCCGCGGCGGGATTGGTCTTTTCGGCTATTAAACCGGTTGCTTATCAATATGCGAACAACAAAGACTATATGCCACCTTACAGTATGTACACAGTCGAACAACTTGGTATCGGTTTTGAACTCGATAAAGCTACCGGCCATTTGCAATTCGGTATTTACGGCGGAGCGGGCTATGTCCCTGTCGCTGAAACCATCAATGTCGATCCGGCAAATTTACCGATGTCGCTTAACGTTTATGGCGCTACCCTTAAAGTCTCGGATTGGGATGGCAAAAAGGCCAATGTGACCGTCATTAATCCGCTCCCGCAAACCCCGGTGAGAATTGAGTTACCCGCGTTTAAAAAGGGTCGACCAATTGGTCGCGGTCACGCGGTAGTTATCGAAGATAGTATTATCCGGTGACTTGCGCACCGCATGGATCAACGAACCGCGCCCTTC
>JANLRW010000397.1:0-4428 GCA_031361925.1 Sphingomonadales bacterium | reverse complement strand
GGCCCTAACGGACCCCAAAATCTGCGTAAAAGCCTGTATCCGGATCCGCCACAGGCATGGACGTCATCCGTGTTTCAACGGATTCGATCCATGTCCATAGACGCGATGGATGTTGCAGATTTATTTCAAATCTGTGCCGCTCATCGCGGCCATGTCGGTTGCCGCTGTTTTGGCGGCTGCGCGGTCTGTATCGGTCGACGCAATCATTCCGATTTTGGTCAGATATCCGCCGATTGCGCCGCCATTGACGAATTCCATGACGAATTCTTTGATGCCGGGAATCTTGTCGATATGCGCCTTTTTAATATAGATGAACATCTTGCGTGCACCGGGATAGCTACCGTCCGAAATCGTAGCGATCGTAGGGCTTACGCCGTCCATGACGATGCCGTGCACCTTCGACGCATTTTCTTCCATATAGCTGTAACCGAAAATGCCGACCATATTAGGGTTTGCATCAAGCTTCTGGACCATCAGATTGTCATTTTCGCCCTGTTCTTTGAACGCACCATCGGTGCGGATCTCGGTGCAGATTGCTTTATATTTGTCTTCGTCGCTCGCCTTCAGCGATTTGGTCGCGGCATCGCTGTTACAACCCGTTTCCATAATCAGTTCGTGGAAAGAATCGCGGGTGCCCGAAGTGGTTGGCGGGCCGTATACGGAAATCGGCAGTTTGGGCAGCGACGGGTTTACGTCCGACCACAGCTTGGCGGTCTGCGGCTTACCGAATGGATTGGCGGCCAGCGCTTTGTAAACATCGGCTGTGGTCAGCGTAAACTTCTGGCCCTTGTTCGACTGCGCCAGCGCCAGGCCGTCGATCCCGACTTGCACCTCGACGATGTCCTTCACGCCGTTTTTCTGGCAGTTTTCAAACTCGCTCTTTTTAATCCGGCGCGATGCGTTGGTAATGTCAGGGGTTTCCGCGCCGACGCCTTTGCAGAATTGCTCCATCCCGCCGCCGGTGCCGGTCGATTCGAGAACCGGCGACTTGCGGCTGGCGTCCGCCTTGGCAAATGCCTCGGATGCTGCCTTGGCAAACGGGAAAACGGTCGAAGATCCGACAATGCGGATTTCCTGACGCGATCCGCCCGATGCGCCGCCGGTGCTGGCCTGGTCCTGACAAGCGGCAAGGGCAAGAGCGCTGACCGCGACGAGCGAAATTTTCTTCATCATGTGAAAAGGGTTCCCTAGATTTGCGAAGTGCAGCGCCTGCTGCGTTCCCGCCGCGATTAGCTGCCCCCGGTGGCCGATAAATGACTCTGATGTGACAGATTTATGACGAGAAAGCGGGCGCAGCGGTGACCTCTGCGGCGCCCGGCGCGACGGGCAGCAGAACCGATACTTTTGTGCCTTGGCCGAGCACGCTGCGGATCTCCAAATGGCCGCGGTGGCGGTCAACAATATGTTTGACGAGGCTAAGCCCGAGCCCTGTTCCGCCGACCGAGCGGCTACGCCCTGAATCGACGCGATAGAACCGTTCGGTCAGCCGTGGCAGATGTTCAGGGGCAATGCCGTCGCCATTGTCCGCGACTGAAAATGCCAGCATCGCGCCCGACCGGGAAGGTTCCAGCGTTACCATCACCGGTGTTGCCGCGCGGCCATATTTCATCGCGTTGGTGACGATGTTGCTGGCCAATTGACGCAGTTGTCCGGCATCGCCCATCACCGGCAGCAAGTCGTCTGTGATGTCGAGGGTGATATCGGCACCGCGTTCTTTCTGGCTGTTACGCAATTGGTCGATGGTTTCGAGGACGATTCCGGCAAAGTCGATGGGGTGTTGCGGGGGGTCATATTTTTCCGCCTCGATCCGGCTTAGCGACATCAGGTCGCGAACCAGCGCCTGCATCCGGTCGGTTTCCTTGGCCATAATGCCCAAAAACCGCGCGCGTGTTTCGGGGTCATCGCCTGCCGCCGGATCGTCGAGCGTTTCGATAAAGCCCTTGACCGCAGCCAGCGGGGTCAGGAGTTCGTGGCTCGCATTGGCGACGAAATCGACGCGCATCTTTTCGGCCGCCTGCGCGCCGCTCCGGTCGGCGAGGTGGACCAGTTTCTGGCCATCGCCGATTGACTGGATACGCATATCCCACAGCTGCGTTTGCTGGCCAATACCGCTCAACCTGATCGGATGGCCGCTATGGTCGGCATCGGGGTCGGAAAGCCGCTCGATTGCGCCTGCATGGCGGAACGCAACGCGCACATTTTGCCCCACGATATTGGTCCCGAGCAGTTGGCGTGCCGACTGGTTTGCGGCCATGACTTTCGCATTATGGACAATCAATATTGCGTCGGTCGACGCATCCATGAATGATTGCAGTTGCGGATGGACGCCCGGGGCTGTGGCCGGCGACGGGGCTGCGGGATCAACGGCATTATTGTTGCTGCGCATACTGACGGGATCATGCGGGTCGGCAGCGACGAACAAGGCCACCAGCATCGAAACCAGCACCACCATAACGCGCTCGACGGGTCCGATCAGCTGCCCGGCAATGATCGCACCGCCGGTTGCCAGCACGACGGCCATGATGATGCGCGGGGATAACCAGCTGTTCACAATCAATCGCGGTCCTTGAAGGTCTATTAGGCTTTGGCCGCCATAATGTCCCACATATAGACGCCGTGGCCGCAAGCAAGCGCAATGGCTGGAAAAACCGGTTCGATATGCTAGGTGGTGAATATGGACGACGACGATAATTCAAACAAATTCGGATTGACCGGCCCGACCACCCGCCGTGCGTTGATGATGGGTGCGGTTGCTGCGTCTGCTGTAGTGTCGGTTCGGCCCGCCTTGGCGCAAGCCGCAGGTTCGATATTAAACTGCGAAATCCCGGTGCCAGGGCCGCACGGCGCGGGCCAGAATATCGACGCTTATGGCAAGCTGGTGCCGCGCGATACGCCCGGTTCGTTTGTTGCAACCGGCCAAAAATATACCGGCGAACAGGTCAAGGCGGCACTTGGTGGACGCAGTCTACCGGGCACCAGCTATGACCAGAGCCAGGCCTACGTGAATTACATCCGCAGGTTGCAAAGCGGCCAAAGCGGGTTTACCTGCTACGCTTCGTTGCAAATGCCGCGCTAAACTTGAAATTTAACGCCATAACGTTACGCCGTCCACATGACGGGGCCGCACTCACCAATTTATAAAGCCGAACCGGCCGATCAGTATCTGGTCGAGCCGCTCGATGCGATGACGCTGATTTATCAGCGGCGCTCCGGCATTACGCATATCGTCGCCGCGCCGGTGCCCGAGATTTTGATGGTGATGCGCGGGGACGCGTTGACGGCGCCCCAAATTGCCGCGCGTTTGGCCGATATATTCGAATTGGATAGCACCAATGCGGCGGAAATAGTCGGCGCACGGCTGGAAGAGCTGGAGCGCCTTGGGTTGGTGGACCGCGTCGGTGCATGAATTCCGCGTTCAGGTCGGGCCTGCGGCGTTCCGCATCGGATCGGCGTGGAAGCAACCGCTGATGCAACTGGCCGACTTATACTCGGCTTATCCAACAGCTGAAATCCCCGACTTCTCGGTCAGGCTTGAGCCGACCAGCGCGTTGCGCCGCTTCGTCCGGCCCTCGGTCGCGCTGAACGGCGATTACATGCTACCCGACGCTGCGCCGTTGCCGTTGGCGCAGGGCTTGCTGGCGGCGGAGATGGGGATGAACCTGCAGATGGCGCTCGGCTGGCGGCGGCATTTGTTGTTGCACGCCAGTGCTGTGGAAAAGGACGGCAAGGCGCTGATCATGACGGGCGCGTCGGGATCGGGGAAATCGACGCTTTCGGCGATGCTGGGGCACAAAGGCTGGCGCTTCATGGGCGACGAATTTGTGTTGCTCGATCTAGTGACCGGGGACGCGGTGCCTTTTCCGCGGCTCATCAGTCTCAAAAACGAAGCCATCGGCGCGATGCAGGGGGCGGCTCCGAACGCGCGTTTCGGGCCGCTGATGACGGGCACGCCAAAGGGCGATATCCGCCATCTGGTGCCGCCCGCCGATGCGGTGTCGCGCATGGCTGAGCCAGCGACACCGGCGCTGCTGCTGTTCCCGAGCTTTGGTTATGAAGGTGCCGTCCGCCAGATTGGCGCGAGTGAGGTCTTCATGCGCTTGACGCAGGCATCGACCAATTATGTCGCGCTCGGCGAAGCTGGGTTCACCACGCTGACCCGCTTCATCAAGTCGGTGCCGGCGCGTGCGATAGATTACCGCAATGGTGCCGAGGCCGAGGCCTTGGTGAACCAATTATGGCGCGAACGCGCATGAGCCGCGACGCGATGATGCTGGTGGGTGCACTGCGCGATCCGCCGAGCACTTCGGCGCTGGATGCCGATGGGTGGACTGCCTTGCTGGCAATGGCGCGCGCAGAGCAGTTAATTGGCACGCTGGCGCGCCGTCTGTCCGGACTAGCGGTTCCCCAAGCCGTGGTAGGCATACTGGA
>JANLRW010000385.1:0-4282 GCA_031361925.1 Sphingomonadales bacterium | reverse complement strand
AGCTATAATGATAATAGCCGCCGCCATTGGCGCAGCTGCCCATCGAAATCACATATTTCGGTTCGGACATCTGGTCGTAAACCTTGCGCAGCGCCGGGGCCATCTTGTTGCAGAGCGTCCCTGCGACAATCATAACATCGGACTGCCGCGGACTTGCGCGCGGGGCGATGCCGAAACGTTCGAAATCATAACGCGGCATATAGCCGTGGATCATCTCGACTGCGCAACAGGCCAGCCCGAAGGTCATTGGCCACAACGACCCGGTGCGCGCCCAGTTCATCAAATCTTCTGTCGAAGTAACGAGGAAGCCCTTGTCGGAGACTTCGCTTTCGATGTCCTTGAAGAAATCAGCATCCGGGACCGCAGGCATGCCGGTTGCAGGGGTTTTGGCGATCACTCCCATTCGAGCGCTCCCACTTTCCACGCGTAAATGAACCCGATGACCAGTTCGAACAGGAATAGCATCATCGTGCCCCAGCCAACCCATCCGGTTTCGCCAAGGCTGACCGCCCATGGAAACAGGAACGCGGCTTCGAGGTCGAATATGATGAACAAGATGGCAACGAGGTAAAAACGCACGTCGAACTGGCTGCGCGAATCCTCAAATGCAGGGAAGCCGCACTCATATTCCGTCAGCTTCGCCTCGGTCGGTTGATGCGCGCCGGTCAGTCGAGAAACACCCATCGGCAAAAACACAAAAGCCGACGACAGCACAAGCGCTACAATCAGGAAAAGCAGTATGGGCAGATATTGCGACAAATCGGTCAAAATCGGACTCGCTTTTTAAGGCGTTAAACTGCCGCACCTCTAGGGCGTGGAACTGCGTGCCGCAAGGCCCGAGGCGCGCTTTTTACGTCGATTTTGCTGTTAAATTAAGCGCACCGACTAACAGTTTATGCAACTTGCTATGCAGGATGTCGTTTGCGGCCAAAACCTGTGTGTCGGCAATATGCGGACTGCGCCCGCGGTAGTCGGTCACAAAACCGCCTGCCTCACGCACAATCAGGCATCCAGCAGCCGTATCCCACGGTGCCAATCCGCTTTCCCAAAACCCGTCATAGCGACCAGCGGCGAGCCAAGCGAGATCGAGACTTGCCGCCCCGAAACGCCGGATACCAGCGACTTCGGGGCCGATGGCGTTCATGACCGCGCCCCATTCTTCGAAATCGCCATGGCCCTTATACGGCGTACCCGTGGCAATCAGAGCCTCGTTCAATTGCCGCCGCGCCGATACGCGCAGCCTTTTGTGGCCAAGATAGGCACCCTTGCCGCGCTCCGCCCAGAAGCTTTCGTCGGTGATTGGGTTATAAACGAGCCCGGCAAAGATATCGCCCCAGCCCGAACCATCAGGCTTCGGGTCCTGCACCGCGATCGAGATCGCGAAATGCGGAATGCCGTGCAAAAAATTGGTGGTGCCGTCGAGCGGATCGACGATGAAGCGCGGCTTACCCGGCGTTCCCTCTATCTCGCCGGTTTCCTCCATCAGAAAACCCCAATCGGGCCGCGCATTTTCGAGTTCGTGGAAAATCGTATCTTCGGATTTCTGATCGGCCTTGGAAACAAAATCCGCTGGTCCCTTTTGCGAAACCTGCAAATGCTCAATTTCGCCGAAATCACGACGCAGCTTGCCACCCGCTTTGCGCGCGGCTTTTTCCATGATGGTCAATAGGCCGGTTAAAGCTGGCATCAATCGGCCTTCTTCACATATTCCCTCGCATAGACATCGACGACAATCCGCGTGCCGGCGCCGATAAAGGGCGGCACCATAACGCGGACGCCGTTATCGAGGATCGCTGGCTTATAGCTCGAAGAGGCGGTCTGGCCTTTGACGACAGCATCGGCCTCGACAATCATCGCCTCGATCTGGTCGGGCAAAGCAACCGATAGTGCTTCATCATCATACATTTCCATGACGACATCCATACCGTCCTGAAGGAAGGCCGCGGCGTCGCCGAGCAGATCGCTCGGCAAAGTCACTTGATCATAGGTATCTTTGTCCATGAACACGAGATTATCGCCCTCAGCATAGAGGAACTGAAAATCCTTCTGGTCGAGGCGCACCTTTTCCACGCTTTCCGCCGAGCGGAAACGGATGTTATTCTTGCGGCCATCGCGCAGGTTTTTGAGCTCGACCTGCATATACGCGCCGCCTTTACCAGGCTGCGTATGCGCGGTTTTGACGGTTTTCCAGAGCCCGCCTTCATATTCAAGGATGTTACCCGGCTTGATTTCAACCGCGTTGATTTTCATGAGATCACTCGCTTAACAAATGGAAAGAGCAAGCGCACTCCATGTCAGACATTGGCACGCTGTTGGAGGCGGCCCTTAGCGGTGACGACGCGATTAGGCAAGCAGGGCGTTGAAAGCCTTGACAGCTTCGGCGGGACCCTGTGGATGGTTCCATACCGCGCTGCTGACCGCGAGAAAATCCGCGCCTGCGTTAATGAGCGGCTTGGCATTTTCTGGCGTTATCCCTCCAATTGCCACACACGGAATTTCCATAACCCGCGCCCATTTTTCGATCGTGTCGAGTTCGGCGACATGTTCGACATCTTTGGTGGTGGTCGGATAGAAGGCCCCAAATGCCACATAATCCGCGCCAACCTCGGCTGCTTCCATCGCCAAATGGCGGCTGTTGTGACAGGTGACGCCGATCTGGAAGCCTTTACCCAGCTCGGCCCGCGCGTCGGCAACATCGCCGTCGCTTTGCCCGAGATGAACGCCGTCAGCCATCAAACGCTTGGCCAGCGGTATGCTATCATTAACGATGAACGCGACGTCGTGTGCAGCGCAAATCTTTTGCAGCGGCTCGGCCAAAGCCGCAGCCTCATGCTGGTCGATACCTTTCACACGGAATTGGAACGCCGCCACCGGTCCGGCGGACAGCGCGGCCTCCAGTGCAGCCGGAAAACTGCCACCGACTTCAAGCGGCGAGACAAGGTATAATTGGCAGGGCGGAGTGATCATCGCGCGCTCTTAGCGAGGCATTGGGCTGGCGGCAAATGTCTTGCGCATCTGCCGCCAGCCGCTCTCCAAACTCAGGTCGCTGATGCCGCCGCGATTTCGTCAATCGCGCGGCCCAGCGAAGCGTCAAACGCGTCATCGGTCATCTGGTATCGCAGATCCTCCAGCAACGCTCGGCTAAAGCTAGCGATCATGCCCTTGTTTTTGGCCAATTCGGCGCAGGCTTCGGCACGCGAGAATCCACCTGATAGCGCCACGACGCGCAGCACGCGCGGATGTTTGACCAATGGCGCATATAAATTGGCTTCGGCAGGAATGGACAGCTTCAACATTACTTGCTGGTCGCCGGGCAAAGCATCAAGTGCTTTGGTCAGTTCATCGAGCAAGATGGCGTCGCACTGCGCCCGATCCGCACTTTTTATATTAATCTCGGGCTCAATCATAGGCATCAGGCCGTGCGACAGGATTTGCGCGGCAACTGCAAACTGCTGCTTAACAATCGCCGCAATCCCGGTCGGTGATGCGAAGTTGATGACCGACCGCATCTTAGTGCCGAATACGCCCTTTGCTTTTGCACGGTCGAGCAGCGCATCAAGCGCGGGCATTGGTTTCATCATCTGCACGCCGTCGGCCTCGTCTTCCAGGCCTTTGTCGACTTTCAAAAACGGCACAACGCCGCGATCCCAAAGTGCCTTTGGAACCGGCTTTCCGCCAGCTTCGCCGTCCATCGTGCGCTCGAACAGGATCGCGCCGATGACCTTTTCGCCGTTGAAGCAGGGCGAGGTAATGATCCGGCTGCGCATATCATGGATCAGCCCGAACATTTCTTCGTCGTTCGAAAACGCGTCCTGCTCGATGCCGTAACCTTTCAGCGCCTTAGGTGTAGAACCACCGCTTTGATCAAGCGCCGCGATAAAGCCCTGCCCCGTTGCAATTTTTTCAAACATCTTTGCGCCCTGCATTCTAACGTCCCCATCTTCGTAAGTGCATACGTATGCACATCGTTATAAAAAAGAGGCACTAGCCCCGCTGATTTACGCTATTTGGAGCGCTTCTACCCCCGGCAGCGGTTTGCCTTCCATCCATTCGAGGAAAGCACCGCCCGCGGTCGAAATGTAGCTGAAATCTTGAGTAACGCCCGCATGAGCAAGTGCGGCAACGGTATCGCCACCACCGGCGACCGACACCAAGGAGCCATCCTTGGACAGCGCCGCCGCCGTCCGCGCTAATGCCACTGTCGCTGCATCGAACGGCTCCATCTCGAAAGCGCCGAGCGGACCGTTCCAGACCAACGTCCGGCAATTTTTGAGCACGTCCG